>JANNCQ010000071.1:0-9717 GCA_031386685.1 Candidatus Altimarinota bacterium
AGTGGAATAGAAAGAAGATGACCCCTGTAGAATACAGGAATCATATTCTGGAACAACAGAGCAAGGAACAATAGAAACAAATATAGATATTTAGAACCAGAGGGGATTTATTTCAATTCTATGGAATGGGGGTCGGATCAAAAGGGAGATTTTTATTCGATATGTCTATTTCAGTTACCTATGTCGAATCCTAGATCCTCGAGAGTTATTCCCCATCGTAATTTACTTCAACTTCACTTCGGATAGGTGATATCTTGTTGTTTTTCTCACTTTCGTGATTCGATTTTCTTCTTTTTCTCTATTGCAAAGAGAGCATCGAAGTCTCATTTTTTTGCGCAGAGTAGACCAAATATTTTCCTTCACGATCAGGCTTTCGCTATAGCACCAAACCAATCTTTATGCTCTAGGCGTATACTCGTCCATACTTCTGAGAATTCTTTTCTGTTTAGTCCAGTTTCAGTCTCGAAATATTTGATCATCCCGATACATTCTTGTTCTTCCTCTTTTTTACTCAGGAGACCTTTTATCACACCTTGTATTTCTTCACTTAAAAATATCGCATCACTATATTTTTCTTTATGTTTTGCTTTAAGAGCATTTCTTTTCTCCCTCGCTTCTGCTTTTTTATCACCGAGTATTGCCATTTGTAGATCTCTATCAGCATAGTAGATCTTGCTCAAAGCACTTGTTACAATGCCTGTGAGCCTTTTTACTGGTATAGAAAAGTGTGCTGCCCATTCAGATGGAGACATCTTTTCGAGTATTGGACTAGTAATTGATGGTGATTGAGTCATATATATTATATATGTATTAATATTAATTAGTCAAATTTAAGTAGATATTTTATTTATACATTATGATGGTGTATTCAGATATGTTATATGGGGTCATATCTAAGAATAAAAATATGAGAAAAGAAAGTTGGAGAAAGGAGGGAAATAGATGAAATAAGAAAAAATCTTCCCATGCCCCACTCCGAATCCGACACCCGTGCAAAATATATAGATCCCCAGCTCAAACGAGATGGGTGGGAGGATCATTTTGTGGTTCGTGAATATGCCTTTACCAATGGTCGCAAGTTCGTGGGTGGAAAAGGAAAACAGAAATATGCAGACTATCTTCTCAAGTATAACTGAGTGAATCTCGCTATCATCGAGGCCAAAAAATACGACCTCCACCCGACTGAGTGACTTGAGCAAGTCAAACAATATGGAAAAATCCTCGCGGTGAAATACCTCTACTCGACCAATGGACAGAAAATCTACGAGTTCAACTTAGAGAGTGGAACTGGAGAATATATCGAAAACTATCCAAGTCCAGAAGAGCTCTACCTGAGAACTTTTGGCGGAGCCAACCACACCCGAGAAATCCTCCAAAAAGAACCCTACTATATCTCAAGCAAAAGACCGAGATATTATCAAGAAATCGCTATTTCGAAAGTGATGGAAGCAATCGCAGACGAGAAGAAACGAATCCTCCTCACACTCGCGACCGGTACAGGGAAGACCGTCATAGCCTTTCAAGTTGCTTATAAACTCTTCATGACTCGCTGGTCTCGTGATGGAATCGGGAAGCGTCGACCGCGAATACTTGTCCTCGCTGATCGCAATATCCTCGTGGATCAAGCGATGAATACCTTCAATCCTCTCGAGAAATATATCCTGAAAATCGATGGATCTGAAATACGGAGACGATGAGGAACTGTACCGACGAATGCCAATATCTTCTTCGCTATCTATCAAGCCCTCGTCGGATGAGCGAATGAAGAAAATCCTGAAGAAATTCTCGAGCCCTATTACAATCGCTATGACCCTGATTTCTTCGACCTTATAATTATCGATGAGTGTCATCGAGGAGGAGCGAGAGAAGACGGAAACTGGGCGGAGATTCTCAGGTATTTCACCTGAGCCGTCCATCTCGGACTTACTGCCACTCCCAAGCGAGATGATAATGTCGATACCTACAACTACTTCGGCAAACCTGTCTATGAGTATTCTCTCGCTCAAGGGATTGATGACGGATTCCTCACACCGTTCAAGATCAAGCGTATTAAACTCAATATCGACGAACTCGCTCTGACAAGTGGTGATCATGTGGTACAGTGAACTATAAAAAAGCCCGTCTATACGACGACGGATTTCGAGAAAAATATCATCGTCGATGAGCGAACCGATATCATCGCAGAAACAATACTGAAAAATATCAATCCTATGGAGAAAACCATAGTATTCTGTGTCGACCAGTCGCACGCACTCCGTATGCGTGACAGTATCAACAAGTACAAGATGATCCGAGATCCTGACTACTGTGTCCGTGTCACTTCAGATGAATGAGATATCGGTCGAGCGTATCTCGAAAGGTTTCAGGATAATGATAAAACAATACCTACTATACTGACAAGTTCTCAGATGCTCACGACTGGAGTCGATGCACTCAATGTCCGCAATATCGTCCTCGTGAGGAATATCGGTTCAATAGTGGAATACAAACAGATCATCGGTCGCGGGACTCGTCTCTATGATGGGAAGGACTTCTTCACGATCCTCGACTTCGTCTGAGCGACCAATGACTTCCGTGATGAGATATGGGATGGTGGAGAGGATATCACAGAACCAGAGCCGAAGACGCCATGAGAGCCAAAATGACCTAAAGAACCGAGAGAGTGACCAGATGGACCAATAGAACCAAGAGAACCGACTCTTATAGTCGAGCTTGATGCAGGTCGTGAGGTGAAGGTCATCGATATCGAGACTCGCTATATCGATCCCGAGACAGGCAAGCTCCTCTCATCGAAGGACTTTCTCATGAAGCTCGTCGATAGACTCCCCATGTTCTATCGGGATGAGGCACAACTGCGGAAAATATGGTCTGATCCTGAGTCTCGTGAAGATCTCCTCGCTCACCTCGCGAATATCGGTATCAGTACCGATCAGCTCGAGGATCTCACTCGTATGTTCGAGGCGGAGAACTCTGATATCTTCGATGTCCTCGCACATCTCTCCTATGGGACGGATATCCGCTATCGTACTGAGAGACGAGATATCGCCTCCACACTCCTGGACGAGTATGAGAGTCTCGATGCTCGAGCCTTCCTCGAGTTCCTCCTCACGCTCTATGTCCGCAATGGTATCCTAGAGTTCCGTCGAGATGGACTCGCAGCGAAGGTTGCGTTATTTGGAAGAACTCCGAAAGACCTCGCAAGTGTCTTCGGGAGTAATACGGCTCTCAGAGAGGCGTATTATAAAGTGCAGGAAGGTTTATATGTTAAGTAAAATTATATGTTATCAGCAATTAAACCAAATCTCACACTTGAAGATATTATCCAAGATTCTGAAGATACCCATTTTGAGAGAAAGTCATTTTGAATCACTCCGTCAAAACTCGCAAATAGTATTATTGGTATGGCAAATGCAGAATGAGGGATAATATTTCTCGGTATTTATGAATGAGTTATAGAAGACTGAAAGGAAATTGATCCTATAAAATTAAATAACTTTCGGCAAATTGGTATCGATTTTATTTCGCCACCTTGTAATTTTAGAATAGAAGAAATCGATATTGATTGAAAACTTATTTTTATATACCATATCGAGCCTGATTTTGAGAGATTATTTATGAAGAAGGATACTGAAGAAGTCTACCTGAGGGTATGAGACGAAACAAGAAAACTCGATAGGGCAGAGGTAGAAAAACTCCAATATGATAAAAGTATTCGTAAATATGAGGATGAAATAACTCCAGATTTTGATGAGAATGATTTTAGAAAATCAGTGTGTGAATATTACCAAAAGAAGATGAAGTATGAAGGAGACTTTCGAGATCTTCTGGTGAATAGATATCTTGCAATCTTTAAAGATGGAAAGTATTTTTATAGAAATTCCGCAGTCCTTCTTTTTGCAGAGGATCCAGAAAAATATATACCATCGGCTTCTTTACGTTATGTGCGGTATGACGGTACAAGCATGCAAACTGGAACAGCATTAAATCTTATAAAAGATGAGAGATTTATTGGTCCTATCCCACGAATAATTGAGCTACTTCGTTTATTCTTTAAAAATATTTTGAAAGATTACTACTTCTTAGATTTATCGGAATGAAAATTTCGAAAAATAGCAGAATATCCCGAAGAGGCATGGCTTGAGGCAATCGTAAATGCCCTCACGCATAGATCCTATAATCTTCATGGAAATGTCACTCTCATAAAGCACTTTGATGATAGACTCGAGATATCGAATTCTGGACCACTTCCATCGTTTGTCACCCCTGAGAATATAAAGACCCATCGTTATGCACGAAATCCGAGAATTGCGAGAATACTCAATGATTTTTGATATGTAAGAGAGCTGAATGAGTGAGTAAAACGTATCTTTGAGAGTATGCAAAAGTATTTCATGACAGAGCCTATATATACCAACGAGAATAAGATCGTAACACTGGTACTCAAGAATAATACCCTGTCTGATAATAGAGTTATCTCAGAACAAAAAAGACAAAGGATAGAAAAAGACTTTAACACTTATTCAGAGACAGCCAAACTCATCATTATACTCCTCACCCAACATAATGAGCTTACTCTCCATAAGATCGCAGAATTACTCAGTATACCTGAGAGGACCGTCCGATATAATCTCAGTAAATTGATAGATAGCTGACTTATAGAAAGACGTGCAAAGTCAAAAAGAGATGCAAATGCTATATACAGTCTCTAGTGCAACTAAGTGCAAAATAAGTGCAAACATAATATACCTTATAAATGGCTCTATAGAGAGAAATAATACTCTTTTAGTGCAATATAACTAAAAATAAGTGCAACCATGTACCCCTCAAAAAAACTCTCCGAAATAATTGTTCTTAACTACTGAAAAGCTGTTGATAAATCAGATAAATCTGATGATGGACTTTATGATGTTTATGGAGCAAATGGGGTCATGTATAAATCAAAGAGGTTTAACTTTGATGGAGAGTCAATAATAGTCTGACGCAAATGAAGTGCCTGAGCGATAAATAGAGTTAGTGGGAAATTTTGGGCTTCTGATGTTACTTACTATGTTACTACTGAACAGAATGTAGATTATGTTTGCTATATTCTGAAAAAACTAAATTTACCAGAGTTAGCAAAGTGAGTAAAGCCAGGTATAAACAGAAATGATGTTTATGGGATCGAAATCCCCCTCCCACCCCTCTCCACCCAGTCTCTCATCGTTGCTCGTCTCGACTCAGCTTTCGCGAGCATCGATGAGCAGATATCTCACCTCAGAGCGAATATCGCGGATGTAGAGAATATGAGGAAGAGTGTTTTAGAGAAGAGTTTTCAGAGTGGAGAGTATGAGATGAAGAACTTTTGAGATATTGTTGACAATTTTGATGGCATGAGAAGGCCAGTAAAGTCTTCAGATAGAGCCGAAACACAATGAATTTTCCCTTATTATTGAGCAAGCTGAATTATTGATTATGTAAATGAGTATATATTTGACTGAGAATATTTACTCGTAAGTGAAGACTGAGCCAATCTCGTGGCCAGAAAATACCCAATTGCATTTTTAGCTACTGATAAGTTTTGGGTTAATAATCATGCCCATATTGCTCGCTGAAAGAGATGAATTTCAGATAATAAGTATTTGAGCTACTATTTTGCATCAGCAGATATTTCTGATTATGTATCTTGAGCGGCTCAACCAAAGTTAAATCAGAAAAATTTGAATCAAATCCAAATCCCTCTCCCGCCTCTTTCTCGCCAGCACGAGATCGTCGCACACCTCGACCGAGTATTTGCTGAGACGACGGCACTCAGAGGAGAGTACGAGGCACAGATACTAGACCTCGAGACTCTCAAGCAGAGCCTCCTCGAAGAGGCATTCGTAGGGAGGCTGGTAGGAGAAGAAAATGAAGCATAAAAAAATTCACCAGCCATCCCGAGGACTCGGGTCCGGTGAATATTGGTAACTCAAGTATATGGATATTTCTAGGAAATCAATATACTTCATGTAAAGAAAATGCGAAGAAAATTCATCTAACTCATATCTCTATGTTTATATTCATCGATGAAAGTGGAGATCATAATCTCCAGGCAGTATGACTCGATAATCAGTACAATGTATTTGTCCTCGGTGCTCTCTGTATATCAGAATCAGAGTATCTTCGTCTCGATCAGGGGCTTCGAGATATCAAGACAGAACTATTCTGAAGTGATGATTTTATCATCCATACAGCAGAGATTACTCGACCAAGTTGCTCTCTCGATAAGAGAAATGAATTATTTCATGATATCGAATTTCGGAAACAGTTTTATACGAAGATAACCTCTCTTATAGCAGATATTGATTTCGAGGTTATTGCTTGTGTTATCCGAAAAGATGACTTTGTGGGGAAATACGGAGTACTCAATGCTCAGGATCCATATCTTTTCTCTATCGAGAATCTCCTGAATCGTATCCTCTGGCTCAGTAAGTGACCACACAAGATATATCCAGAGAAGCGAGGAAAACCTCTCGATCAGATACTGGAACTCGAAGTACTGAAATATAAAACTATGGGGACGAGATTTCATAGAGGTGCTGATATTATCGATGCCATAGATGAGTTCGTACTCAAGGGTAAATCAGCTAATATGTCCTGACAACAACTGATCGATCTCCTAGTCTCTCCTATAGGTCGACATATACTTGGTAAACCACCAAAACCTCTCGGCAATGAGATACCATTCCAAGTGATAAAAACCAAAATACGTCCAAAGAATCTTACCATCTTCCCATAAAGTACAAAAAAAGAGACCCCCGCTCCGCAGTGGTCTCTTATCTGTAAAACTATTATATCATACTGTAAGTTTTTTCCAAAAGAAAAATATTGATAATGAACAAAGATATTGTACTATAAATAATAATCCCATACTCCTATGCAACAACATATCAACCGTATCAAAGACATCATGCGGACAGACTCGGGGATTTCTGGAGCTCTCTGATATACTGAGCAGATATCTTGGATACTCTTCCTGAAGTTTCTCGATGACTATGAGGAGAGCTCTCGAGATGCAGCGGAACTCGATGGCAAAGAGTATGAGTATATCCTCGTAGATGAATACAGATGGAAAAGCTGGATTAATATAGATAAATGACTTCTTCAGTGAGATGATCTCAAAGATTTTGTAAATCAGAAGCTATTCCCGTATCTCAAATCTTTTAAAGGAAGTGATACTGACTATCATTCCATCAAGTATAAAATCGGTGAGATATTTTTTTTCATCTCGAATAAGATCGAGAATGGGAATAATCTCCGCGAAGTGATCGATATCATCGATGGTCTCAATTTCCAGAGTCAGAATGATCTCTTCGAACTCTCGAATATCTACGAATGACTCCTCCAAGACATGGGAAATGCTGGAGGGAACAATGGTGAGTTCTATACTCCTCGCTCTATCATCAAGCTTATCGTCGATGTCGTTGATCCTCGGGTATGACAGACCGTCTATGATCCTGCGGCGGGAAGCTGTGGTTTCCTCATCGAGGCATATAATCACTTGAAGCCTCAATTAAAAACCGATAGTGAACTCGAGAAACTCAATCATGGGACTTTTTATGGTAATGAGAAAACCCCACTCGCATATATCATGGGAGTGATGAATATGATCCTCCATGGTGTATCTGCACCGAATATCTCAAAGTCTGATACACTCGCAACGACCATCAAGGATATCCAAGAGTCAGATCGACATGATATCATCCTCGCGAATCCTCCATTTGGTGGAAAGATCAAAGAGCAAATCCAAATCAACTTTCCATTCAAGACGAATGCGACTGAAATGCTCTTCCTCCAGCATATCTATAAGATGCTAAAAGTCGGAGGAAAAACAGGGATTATCGTACCGGAATGAGTTCTCTTCAACACAGGAGAAGCATTCAAGAATATCAAAAAGGAAATCCTCGAAAACTATAATCTCCATACGATTATCTCACTTCCTGGAGGAGTATTTCTCCCGTATGCAGGAGTGAAGACAAATATACTATTTTTCGATCGTATTGGTTCAACTCGAGATATCTGGTACTATGAGGTCAATCTCGGACGTACACTCACAAAGAACAAGCCTATAACGTATAACGATGTAAAGGATATCACAGAACTTCAGAAGACTCGTGCGCTCACACCGAACTCTTGGATAGTAAGTATTGAAGATATTAAGGATTATGATCTCTCAGCGAAAAATCCGAATAAAGCTGTCGGACCAGATCTTCCGAGTCCAATTGAGATACTCGGGAAGATAGAGGAGAGGAATAAGAAGATCGATTGATTAGTACAAGAATTATCTAGAATTTTAAAATCTTAATATGACAAAGCCTATACATTATTCTCGAAATCCTTGATTCAAGATACCAAAGAAAACACTTCCTCAATGACTTCTCGAAGATCTAAGTGCTTTTATTGAAAGTGAAAGTACAGATAGGGAAGCAAGAGCACTGGAACTTTCTCATGTATATGGAATCTCTGTAGCTGATATACTCGCACAAGTTGAATTTCTACGGCTTAAATAGTATTCTACTCCACCTCAAACAACACCCCGATATCCTGCTTCTTCCAAGAGTCGATATGTCATGAAGTACTATTCTTAGTATCTCGTCGAGAGTGCTATGAGTACTAATTTGGATGCATCTTGTATATACTGACCTGATAGTATACGATCAGCCTCTGCTCCTTCGAACCAATTACTCTGCCTCAGCTCTAACATATTCCAATACATGTTCCTCTCATATACTGCGAGTGATAGACCATAGACTTCTGTGAATCTGTTGAAAAATTCACCCTTTGTATACGTATTTTTTTCGATACGCTCTCTCTGTTGGGTATTCCCGGATGCTTGGTCCTCACTATCCTCAAAGGGCAGGAGTGTATCAATACATTGGATATTTTCCTCGAAGCGAGCCAGAAGATGTGGATCACTTCTGAGTCGTCCCCGTGAAGCTTCGATAAGTTTTCATATCAATACTTCACTCAGAAAATACCCTTCATCGAGATTTTGATAGTGTGGATTTAGAGCAGCCGAATTCTTATATAAGCCAGTAGGACTAGGAATGAGTGGTGGCATATCATTTGGAGCGAATACCTTCGAAAGTCAGAGATGAAATATTCATCGAAGTATATCTTTCGACGACCAACTGGAAACTCAGAAAAAACTGAGAATTTGCTCATAACTGAGGTGTCTTCACTGGAGTGTGGCAGCACTATCGAGAGGAGGATCCTTTTGCATCGGACGAGCAAGATCTATGAGACTATCCATGACGTGTCATTCTAGCATTATGGTCGATGCTAGAATATCGAGACTATAATCTCTTCCTTTCACGAGTCAGGAGATTCTTGCATTCATGATTGCGACTAGTGCTTCGAGGCCCAGCGCCTCTTGGCTCTGAGGATTTGTATTATCGAGCAGATAGAGAGCTAGGGCTGCTGTATCGAGTCTCACACTATCTGAAACTTTGCGAACGGCAGAAGATTCACCTATTCTGACGATATTTAGATTTTCTCTTTTGAGATCGATGGTCATAGAAAGTGTATAAATATAGATTATATTAAGTATTATATATATAATGTCAATGTTTGTATTGTTGCAGAATCAAGTTTACATTTACATTTCATTAGAGTGTGGGCATAAGATAGGGGAAAGACTTCTTAAAATATTGTAGTTTTTCTTTCGGGGTTGCTCCATTCATTCAGAGTCAATAGTGCTTC
>JANNCQ010000012.1:0-25519 GCA_031386685.1 Candidatus Altimarinota bacterium
CCGTAGGAGTGCACCAGGAGGAGATGATAAAGAAATATATTGATGATCAGTGACAATAATTCCTAGAAGGAGAATAGATACTTCGTGTATACGAGAACGGGCAAGCCCCATGCCTTTAGGCTGGGGTAGCCTTTACTATAAATGTTTCTCCTGCTTTACTAAAAATGAAATACTCAAACCTTAAATCATCTTGCCTGAGTAGATACTTCCATTTATTTCCTGGATCTTCTTTTGATTGAATATATTTAAAAGGATTCTCCCAATATTCACAATTCTCAGAAAATAGAGACATAAATCATTCTACATTATGATTTTTCCAATATCCTTTATAGGACTTTAGTCAAATTCTATGTGCTCTATAAACTATCTCTTAAACTTCAGAAACTTTAGCAGTGCCTCACGCGTCGCCATGATATCCCCTCGTGCAGTATGCGCCTTATAGTCAGAGATATGGAGGACATCAGCGAGACCACCCGGTTTCGAGAGGCTCGTACTCTTGAAGGGAAGGGGGATTTTATTATATCTCGCGATCGCATTTGCCTGATTGGCGATAGACTTCGTATCGATGATGTCATTTCCGAGCTTCATATAGAGATTCGGACGGCGAGCATTCGCGAATACTGAAGCGAGGAAAGCGATATCAGCTGTGACGAACTGGCCTACGAGTATGGGCTTCTTCTCACCGGGAAAGTGTGTCTCCATGAATCCGTCCCAGTATTCAGCGAACTCTTCATAGGATTTGCCCATAGCGATACGATCGAGAGTGAATCAGTTATACTCAAGAGCTTTCGGATCGATAATGATATTATCAGGAGGGATGAGATCCATGAAAAATTCCCCGACCATATCGAATGTATCATTCATCACGATTGCTCATACTTCTATTACTCCATGTTGAAATGGGTTGAGTCCTGTCATTTCAAGATCGAGTATGAGATAGGTGCCTGGTTGGGTATCTGCCATAGAAAATAACTTGCTTTTTTTATCGTACGCTCTATTCTCTAGCTACTATTACGATAGATTATCGTATCTATCTCTAGAGAAAAGTCAAAAAAATAATCTTTACATTATGACAAAGCAATTTATCGTGCGTGACCCTTATTTTGAGAAAGCGAAGCAACTCGGTTATCGTGCGAGAAGTGCATTTAAGCTTATCGAAATCCAGGAAAAATACAACTTGATTCAGCCAGGAATGTGTATTCTCGACGTAGCCAGTGCTCCAGGAAGTTTCATACAAGTCATATCGAAGATCATCGGAGAATCATGACGTATCATCGGTGTGGATATCCAATCTATTAAGTCTTTTGGTCAAAAAAATATATCCTTTCTGAAGGCAAGTATATTTGATTATGAGATCATTCATGCTTTTATACGTGAACGAGGCATTGAAAAGTTCGATATTATCACCTCTGATATCGCCCCGAATACTACGGGAATCACATGAGTCGATCAGTATCGATCTATCGAACTCAATATTGCAATCCTCGATGTGGCAGATGAATTCCTTGTAAAAGGGGGTACGGTCATACTGAAAGTATTCGTCGGAGAAGATATCGAGGATCTGATTGCTCCAGTAAAGAGAAAATATTCTAAACTTTCACGATTTAAGCCGAGAGCATGTCGAGATAGAAGTTTTGAGGAATATTTTATTTGTCAATGAAAAAAATAGTCTGTCAATTTTCTTTTCTTGGAAAATAGGGGTTTTAGCTATAATAAAAGAACTTATTCTTTTTTATATGGTTTCTTCTCGACAGATATTTTTTGCAAGCATTTTTCTTTTTTTGCCGTTGCATGTTTTTGCTTTTGATCCGAGTTGTTTCCGAGAGTCTGTAACTTTGAGCTCATCTTTGATATCACCATTTCAGATTGCTATAGATTCTATTGAGGAAGATATTTTTTTCGTACAGGATAATACTATCCTCGCATCCAAGCTTATATCTACAGAGAAGAATCCGCCTATTCGCTATACCATCCTCGGTATAGATGATATAGCGCCCATACAAGATTTTGATCCAAAAACGCAATCGATGATCGATCCTTATAGTCTATCGCAAGGAGACGTAACTCTCAATATAGATCTCTGAAAGAAGTATGAAGCAGGAACGATAAGCTCAATTTTCGACTATTCCACGAATAGCAAAGTCAATATCTCTGCTTCCGAAGATGGAAAGAAATATTTTTCTGTCGATCGTTCTGCTGTAGAGGATTTTGCGCTGAGATTTATACGTATGACTTTTGAGAAAGTGGTCACTCAAAATGGACCTACAGTTATACGGAGTATAGATTTTTTTGAAAAGGTGAATATGCGATTTCTCGTGAAATCGATAAGTAAGAGTGAGATCACTGCATATCGATGACTTGTTTGTGATAGATCACAATTCCCAGTACCGTATCTTACAGATGAGAATCCACTTTCGTGAAACTATACGACGATACAATTCTCGAAAAATCTACTCTATAAAAATGACTATGATCAGGATGGAATAGAAAATATTGCAGATGTGTGTCCATATACATCAGATAGTTCCCAGGCAGATAGAAACTATGATGGAAAATGAGATGCATGTTCAGATGATGATGGAGATGGGATATACGGGACGACTGATAATTGTCCTACGGTCTCCAATAGTGATCAAGCGGATAAAAACGTCAATGGAATAGGGGATAAATGTGAATTTGACACAGATGGAGATAGTATATCTGACGGTATTGATAATGCTATACGTGTAAAAAATCCTGACCAAAAAGATACTGACTATGACGGTATTGGTGATGTCATAGATAACTGTAATCTCTATAATCCTGATCAGCTAGATCTCGATAAAAATGGAAAGGGTGATTTTTGTGACCGCGATGAACAATACCAGAAGACCAATGATCTCGATAAAGATAATATACTCGACTTTTCTGATAATTGTCCGAAAATTTCTAATACAGATCAATCTGATTCTGATCGTGATGGCATCGGCGATGTCTGTGATAACTGTCTCTTATTACAAAATCCTGATCAGATAGATCTCGATAAAAATGGAAAGGGTGATATGTGCGAGGACACAGATAATGACGGTATAGAGTGATGGCGAGATAATTGTCCTACTCTCGCCAATCCGAAGCAAGAAGATAGTAATAATGACCAAATAGGAGATGCTTGTAGCGATAGCGACTCTGATGGTATATATGATAGTATCGACACATGTCCTCTAGTATATGATAAGGAGCAAAACGATATCGATCATGATGGAAATTGAGATCTGTGTGATAACAAGGATGATAGATTTCTCGAATCAAATAAATATATTTTTATGGGGCTCATTACGATATTCACGCTTATTTTTATAGGATGAATACTATTCCTCTTAAGAAAAATGAATCCGAGAAATCCTTCCTAATTTTTTTTTATGGCTTCTTTACTTAATCGTCTTGCTTGGTTTATTGCAATACTTTTTGGAGTATTCTTTGGTTTTCTTATAGGAGATCTTTTCTCGGGTACGTATACATCTGGTGCAGAGAATTTCTTCTCTTGGGCATGGATGTTGAGTATAATCATTACTTTCCTTGTAAAATGAATTTTTCTGTCAGCAAATTCTATAGAACAACAATGTATTTCTCAAAGTAGGGGAGATATGGTGACGTCATGACAAAGAGTCTCTGAAGTTGTATCTTCTGACGAATCTCTTGTCCAAGATAGAGACGAAAAGAGAGTTATTTCTTCTCTCGATGATAGTAATAGTCTTCTCTCAGTACATAGTGCCATGATGGCAGAGAAGCATAAGCAAGAAAGTCTCGAAAGTATACCCGCTCTGCCCACTGAACCAGATAAACCAAACTGGTTTGTCGAATTCTTTTCAGATCGTCCACTGGCGAAAATATGAGGGATATTACTTTTACTTGGAGCACTTTTTTTTCTCTCGCTTGTTTGGGCAGCAGTGTGAGAAGTAGGCAAGATCATTATAGGTCTCCTATTTGGATTTAGCCTCTATGCTGTAGGTGTATGGATGGATAAAAAAGGGCATACGACAGAATCTCGTACACTCCTTTGAGTCGGTATCGCGATAAACACACTCACTATACTCTCTGGTCGATGGATTATCGGTACGGATGATGGATTTCTTTCAGATACGATGACCTTAATATTTCTTCTCTTCAATACAATTTTTGCTGTATTCACGGCTCTCGTATATTCTTCGCGAACATTCCTGATATTTTCTTTTGTATTTGCCTATCTCATACCATTCCTTGTATGATCGGAATCGAGTAGTATAGTGCTTATGCTCCTCTATACGACGATCATATCACTCTCTGGATATATGCTTGCTTATTTTCTTTCAGAGAGAAAAAATCTTCTTGATACGCAGTGGCTCTTTAAGACTATCCTTATAGGATCGACTTTACTTATCATCGCGACATCTTTTGGAATCTCAGATTCACTCGACCTGGGTATATATATCTTAATTACGATGATACTTACAGGAGTATGAACATGGATAGATAAAAAAATCTTCTCATCAAAAAATATTTGAGCCCTCCTTCTCTCTGGATATATTCTTCTTATTTTTGCTTTATTTCAGAGTGGTTCGAGTGATAATAATCTGTTATTTTTTATTCTTGCTCTTGCTCCACTTATGATCATTACCGTATTAAATATATTGCTTCTTTGAGCTTCTCTGATTCTCTCGATTATATTCTTTTTTCCGCTTATTGTCGGGCTTTTTCTTTTTGGAACTTTTGGACTTGATTCCGTTATCGGCATTATCCTCCCTATAGTACTATTTTATGGCATAGCTTCATTTTTTATCTTGGGAATATTCTCTCGAGTACTCCAGTACGGATTTTTCATCCTTCTTTGAATATTCTTATCAATCTGATGATTCCTTTTGGATCTTCGACCAATCGAACTTACCACTATAGATAGACTTATCTTTGCTCCAGTAGTGCTGTTATTTTTTATTTTCTCCTTGTATAATAGTACCCGTCTTAAGCTCGAACATCTTACACTCGCATCGACGACGATCACTGCTATACTTTTTGGACTTTTACTTCACCCTGACTGGACACTCTCTTGGATATTTTATCTCCTCTTCCTCCTCATAGCATTTGGGGCTCCGATTATTATCAGAAAATATACTGATACTTCCGCGTCAGTCTCCCTTATCCTCTATCAGGTAATTATCAATATTTTCATGATATCTGAGCTGATATTCTTGGGTGAGAATATTTGGTTCTCAGCATCGGGAACTTCTCTTATCATGCTGTGAGTGATAGTATTTGGGATTTCTATCGGTTCGATGCTCTACTCATTTGTTCTCGTGAAGTCGTACATTGCTGGATCACTCGAGTCTCTTCCTTGACTCGCAGAATCGCGAAAGAATCTTGTATATGGTATATTTGCTTTACCTATATCTCTTTTCTCTCTTGCTATAGCTATTATATTCTCAGATAATCCAGCTATTGTCTCAGCAGTATGGATTATTGAGTCGACTATTTTCGCATTTCTCTATGGAAAGACAAAAAATACTCTTGTTCTTATAGGAGCATGTATCCTTCTTTTTATAGGACTTATTCGACTCGTACCATTCTTTGATATGATTCAGCCCAGAGACTGAATCATACTGGGACCTCTCAGTATAATTGCAGTCAGTCTATTTCTCGGAATTCGGTATATCACTCCACGATGACCTGGAATGAGTCGTATCTACGATATATTGCATATTTTTGGTATATTAGCAGTGGGGATTGCTGTAATGCAGATTATACCAAGTTCATCTTTTGGATGGAGTCTTCTGGGGTGAAGCCTCCTCATTGCTCTGTCGACCTTTTTCTATGATAGAGTTGATGGTCCTATCATACATAAATGGCTTCTTTTTCTTACAAGTGCCTTTTTCCTCTATCATCTTGGTCGTATGGAGAGTTTATCTATGGATATTTTTCCTATTATCATACAGTTGAGCTGATTTTTCATAGCATTCTTTTCGGCATTGTATTTTCTGAGGAGTGGGAAGGAAGGTGGAAAAATCGCTTTTACTTTTGGTTGTATCATGGGGGTTATCATCACTTCTCTCTATGTCAATGATATCACCGAGAATGTATTCGCTGTAACTCTATATCTTACACTACTCTCGACTCTTTTTATACTCCGGGGTATCTCTTTGGATCGACCATATTATCGTACAGCAGGTCTTTATATAGGGGCTTTTGCTCTTTGTAAGATCCTTTTTTATGATCTTTGGGTATGAGTAGATAATCTCATCATCCGCGTCATTGCACTCATGGTTTCTGGGGGAGTGATGATCGCACTTTCTCAGCTTTATGGAAACTCAGTGAGACGAAGTTGGACAGAAGAGTTTTCTTGGGATAATTTTCACTTCTCTCTCCCTTCCGAGGATCTTCCGCCTGACGAATCTCATGAGGAAGAAATGCCTTTTAGTGAAGATATCGCAATAACTCTCAAAGATATAGATATATCAGATATATCCTCCGTACAGCTGCGAAATAATTCCTGAGATGCTATATTTGAGACAAAACGGGTATGAATCCTTCGTATTTCAAAATATATTACGACACAACTTCATAAAGAGAGTTTTGCTCCAGGTGAGCTTTCTACTATCTTCCAAAATATCCTCCCCCATATACGAAGCTCACTCCCGAAGGATAAGCTTGATATACTTCTCTGAGATATAATGGGATGGATATCTACAGGATGAACTATAGCATTTACCACCAAAAATAAATAAAGTATATGTTTTTTCAGATACTGAAATATTTTCTCATAGTTTTAGGTATAGCATTCTTCATACATTTTTTTACGCTGTTTCTGAGCATGGTATTTACGAGGAATAACCATACCAATGAAGTCGTATATTCTTATAAATCCGATGGGTGTACACTTTTTATAGATGGAGATTATGGTGACTGTTGTGAGCTCCATGACAGAGCATATTGGCAGGGATGACCACTCTATAAGAAGCTACTTGCTGATGCCAATCTCTATGCATGTATAGCAGAAAAAGGTCATAATTTTCGAGAGAATCTCATGTTTCCTGCTGTTCTTCTTGGTTGAAACCCCGGTATACCTACACCATTTCGATGGTGATATGGGTACCGATATCCGTACTATGATATCCTTCCCTAACACCTCATTTTACTCTCTCTTAATATGGCATCACGTAGAATTGTCCGAAATAGCATCAAAAACCCAGAAGAACTACAGATGAGCTCAGTATCTCCAAAGTATTGGAAGGGTATACTCATTGTGACTGCCATTTTTTGGAAATGTATAAAAATATTATGGTATTGGTTAGAGAGAATATTTCTTTTCGTACTTCTTATTGTGCTGATAATATGACTTGCCTGGTGGCTCTCACAGAAGCCTTCGAATTACCGAGATTGGAACTCTGCGGAGTCGATCCTCCCAAGTATATCATCTTCAGGAAGAAGCATCGTTATAAAAAATGTGCGTAATCACCAATGGACGAGTGATATGAATTTCGTACCAGGATACTATGATGAAGTCTATGATCTTGATAAAATCGAGACGCTCTACTATATGATCGTACCATTTTCGAATTTTGATGGCCCTGCTCATATGATGCTTTCTTTCGGTTTTTCTGATGGGAAAAAGCTCGTCATATCTGCTGAAGTCCGAAAAGAAAGGGGAGAATCATTCGCGGCGATCGCATGAGTGATGAATCAATTCGAACTTATGTATGTCATCGGAAGTGAAGATGATATTATCAAACTGCGTACAAATGTGAGAAAAAATACGGTCTATATGTATCCGATAGTTACGCCAAAAGAAACAATACAAAATCTCTTTCAGAGCATGCTCATACGTGCTGATAAGCTTCAGAGAGAACCAGAATTTTATAATACAATCTGGAATAATTGTACCACGAGCATCCTCATGCATGCGAATGCTTTGCGTAGTGATAAGATTCCATGGACTCTCGATGCTCTCTTTCCTGCACATTCAGATGAACTCGTCTATGCACTCGGTCTTATCGATACCAAACTTTCACTTCCCGAAGCACGTGAATACTATAAGATAGGGCAGCGAGTAGAAAGCCTTTCAGGTGTCACAAGTTTTTCTGAGAGTATACGAAAGCCGAAAAGATAAACATACCCCCCCCCATTTTTTTATGAAAAAATTTACTGCCCTTCTTCTCATTGTTCTCTCATTTTCTTCGTGGATCCTTCCTGTTGAGGCCGCACTTCGAGATGGAGGGGATGTGTATAGTCCTATAAACTATCCAGAAGGTGAAGATTTTAGTCGACTCAAACAAATCATCGATGATACTTTTATAGTGCAGTCTCGTATATCCAATAAAAATTGTATCGTATGAGGATGGCTTTGTCCGAACTATAAGTATACCAGTCTGAGTGAGAAAACATTGAAGTATATCACCCTCAAGACATATAAGGGCAATGAAGATTTCTATAGTCAATTATTTCCCCAAGTATATCCTTCCCAGTTTGATTGAAGAGCTCGTGCATCGAGTTCTCAATTGAGCTTTAGAACCCCTTCTTTTGATTCATGAGAACTGCAAATATGAGAAATCCTCTCGCATATACCAGAAGGAACTCCAGTAAATAATTTCCTCTCAACGCTTTTTGATGACTATTTCTGATGAAATATACCTGAGAGTCTTATAGAGTCTAGTTTTGGTATTGATTTCACAGAAAATGCCAATACTCATAGTATGCTTGGTGCTATAGATCTAAAGATACAAGAACTGAAACTTCGGAAGTGCCGGAAGGAAAATGGCGGTATAGATACTTCGAAAAAATGTGCTGTTTGAAATGATCTTTCCAATCATTATCTTCCGACACGAGATGAGCTTTTAGGAGAGATGATTTTCCTCAATGGAGCTTCTGTAAAGATTGATTCCATTCAAGATGAGTTTGAATATACTATAAGTGGGAGTATCGATGTGTATACAAAAATAATCTATCCAAAACTCCCAGAACTAGAACTTTTGTATAAGAAAATTGAAGATGAACAAAAGGAAATTGAATCTAAAGGGGGTATTCTCTGGGCGTGAACCGCGAGTATAGCAAACTCTCTTTACTCCCAACAGAAGCAGATAAATAATTATCTCTCCTTCGAAAGCGTGAAGAATGGCCTCGAAAGTATCGAACGACAATCATCGAGTGATTTCACCTCTTCGGAAAGAGATCTTATATTAGCCATACGCGATGAGCTCAATTATTTTCAGTCAGAACTTGAAAGAAAAGAATTGAATATAACCTATACTCTCAGTTATAAGAAAGATACTTTTACTCTCGAAGAGGCAAAAGATACTCTCGAGAAGAAACTTCTTTTTTCCGAGATTCAAAATGAGTCTGACTGCGTAAAAACAGATATTTTCCCTACTCTTATACAATGTCAGACTGCAATAAGGGCTCGTCAAAAGATCCAATTTGCAGCAGAAACCCAATACCAAGATACTGGCAAATATCCTGCTTCAGCTGAAGAAATTAAGGATGTTTATATAGGAACTCCAAATGCTAGAACTGATTTCAATATGTATTTTTCCTATAAAGGAATTCTTCCTAGTGACGGGGGTCCTCCTATGAGTGAGATCACACTTAAGAAAGATATAGGAACATGAATAATCAACCCTAAAGGGAGTGACTATATCGACTATACTAGACTCCTTTCTTGAGCTACTCTTCCACTTATTCCAGCAGTATTTGCTCATATTCCGAAGGAGAGTATGGTTCTCTATATCAAAAATCCACAAAATATTCTAGCAATTCTTGATACAAAATCTGACACGATTTCCCGTATCTCAGGTGTTGATACATCAGTAGAAATAAAAAAACTTCTCAAGAAATTCTTTGAAGTGCAAGATTTTACCATTCTAGAGAAAAACCTCAAACATGAAGTTGTTTTTCTCGTAGATAATCTCGATCTTACAGCTCCAGATATTACTATGATTCTCTCTAAAGATGATAAGGCAGCTTTCACGCCAAGAGAAGAACCGAGATTTACCCATTCGAAAGATGGATTTATATTTATAGCAAATTCTCAAGTAAATCTTGATCGTCTTATCAACCTTACGAAGAAAGATTCACTATCAGAGGCTCCGGACTTCCAGTATGTTTGGTGGAAGAAATCTTCTCTCCTGAAAGATGCATTTTTCTTTGTCGGCGATGCATTCTTTGAAAAAATGCTGAGCTTTGAGTCCTATATTCTTCACTTTCGAAAGTATCGTGATGTCCGTCGACTTTCCCTCATTCAGGAACTTTCTTGGTCATATCAGGATGCTTTCGGCAAAAATGCTGAAACTCTCGATATACTCCTCGAGAATATGAGTGGATCAAAAATCCTTCAAGAAAACACTGCTCGTTATACTATAGCTGATGGTGTAATAGTAGATCCAAAAATTGGAACTTTGGGAAATATAAAAACCCTCAGAGAGAATAATTATGATCTTTCGAAGATTGCTCGATCGGAAATCGATGATTATAGGTATAATGTACGGAAGTATCGTGATATATGGAGGGCAAGTCTTGATCCTATGGGTATCATACTCAATCGCTATTGAGATGGGATAGAGATAGATTTTTTTATGTCTCCTATACCCTCTCTTCCTCAGACTGATCTGAGCGAGATACAAAAAATATTTGAATGAGTGACGAAGGATTCTCTGAATTTTCTAACTAATCCCCGTTTACGTATAGGGATATTCTCTTTTATTGTAGGATTTGATCCTAAAAAATTCGAAAAAAAATCTCTGAGTAACACTGATTCAAACATGAGTAAAGATATTCGTGATATGAATAAAGAAATACTTGATGGGAAAAATATTTTTGATTATATCGGTGGTGAATTATGATTCAGTCTCGGGAATCTCGCTGAAGATATATTCGATGGATGGAATATAGAAAAAATCGATGCATATATCTCTCTCCAAGTAGCAAGTGAAGAAAAAGGAAAAGAACTTATAGAGATTATCCGGAAAAAGATATTGAATGAATCGAAGAAAAATACTTCCTCATGACTTGCTGATATACAGAGTTTTCTCACGAAACCTCTCATCGAAGACTATAAATGAAAAAAGATATACTATACTGAAAATATATCGTTACCATTTATCGGGAAAGTCTGATTTGCTTATACTTTCGTCGATGATTTTTTCTTCCTTGCTCCGAATCGTATGACGGTCCATCGTATAGTCGATATTGCAGAGTCTGGAGATATTCGTAAGACAGCCATTTTAGATAAAAATACTGCTTCCAAGGGTTCATTCTTGGCTCTTATTTTTGATGGTGAGTCAGTCTCTAAAGATTTCAAGGGAATCTATGAGAAGAATACATCAATACTTCCAAAATATCTCTCTTCTTTTGAGCGATGAGTCAACAGCGGAGTCGTGAATTCACTCTTATCTCGCTATTATGCTTCTTTCATTCAAAGAAAAAAACTCAATCTCCCGTCAATACCTATGGAATATAGAATCTGAGGATTTTCTCTCCTTTCAAAAGATGATGACATACATATAAGTCTTGACCAAAAGAAATATCAGAATCTCTCTGGTTCTCGCTTGAAGGTGTGGGAAGGTCTCGATATTGTGAATAAATACTCGAAAGAAATATTCACGAAAGAAGGTATATCTGTTGATCCATTTTTGAAAGATAATCCGTTATGAAATATATTTAGCCTCGCATTTATGGTACATTTAGATGATGTATTGCGTCATTCAGAATCACTCTTTCAAAATAATGTATTCTCTCTGAATATGGGAGAAAATGAGATTGGTTTTACGCTCCATACATTTCGAAATATGAGCAAACCTCCTCGATCAAACGGAGTTCGTTTGATCGAGGGAACTCCGACTGAACTATCTTCAGATTATAATGATATAATTCTTATTGGTGTAGTATTATCCGCACTTTCACTTCTTTCTTGAGTCACGCTCTTCTTCTGGAAGAAACGCAGAAAAACCTTACTTTCTTCACTTTCTTGAGTATCTCCTTGAGGAAAGCCTGTTCCCATTGTCGATAACTCAGCCTCCATAATTATCGTGAATTCATCTTTACCAAGCCAGGTAAGTGATGATGCTACTATCTCCTCAGAGTGAAAAACATTTCTAGAATGAGAAATACTGAGGGATACGAGCACCCCTCTATCTTCTCCAGTAATATCAACAGATAGTCCTTCTCCAGTTGCTCTATCGTGAGATACGTGAGCCCTCTGAGAACTACAATGATCTCTCGAAGTTGCTCCTCTTACTCCTGTTTCAGATAAATCTACAGATTCATCACCGACTTCGCCCTAATTCGAATGCAAAACCCATAAACTATCATGAAGACTCTTCATCAGAAAAATTCACTCTCGGTATCATGTCAAGATATCACTCTCGCTTATGGGAAGAAACAAGTACTTTTTCCACAAGATTTTTCTCTTTGATCTCAAGAAAAAATACTTATAGAGTGACCATCATGATCATGAAAGACTACATTTTTGAGAATACTTTCTGGACTTATTCTTCCGACGAGTGGATCTGTGAGATATGCCCATGGTGGAGAATATATCGATACAAATACTCCAATGTTTTCTGACTTCCGAAGAGAGAATATCAGTATGACTTTTGCGGAGCCCCTTTTTTTTGATACCCTTACCGTCGATCAAAATATTATGTTTCCTCATATTTTTCTCCATCTTCCTTATAGAGAAAAATGGAAAAATGAACTTATTGACTCGCTCGATATAAATTCGATTCTTTCTCTCAAAATTGAGTCGCTCTCAAGTGGTGAGAAAGACCGAGTGAATATCATCCGTGCTCTTCTCTATGATCGTCCGATTCTTTTTCTCGATGAACCCGGTGCACATATGGATAGAGATTTATTCGAGATATTTCTGACCCTTTTATCATCATACCTACTTCGTACGAAGCCTATTACGGTCATCGTATCTCATTCTGATCGATATAGGGATATTGTGGATCATAGCTATATCTGTGAAAATGGTATATTATCACACTCATTATAGTATGTTTGCTTTCATCTTTTCACATATATTTTCTTTGAAGTTACGAAGTCTGAGTATTATCTTCACGGTCATTCTTTTTTCTTTCCTGCTTGCACTATTTGCATCTCTTTATCTGAATATTCTCTCAACACTTGGGTACTATGGACCAACTCATACAGATCCTACGAGAGTGACTTTTGTCTCTCAGGTGAGTATATTCGATATGTTTGCAAAAAATGGATGAGGCATCGAGAGCGCTCTTCTGAGTAAAATCCAGAATGATCCTATTTTTGTTCGGACTCGATCATTTGCTTTTGTAGATACCAATACTATCTGAGGATTTGATATCTTCTCTTTTCATCTCGATACGGATATCCCAGTATTCACACTTGATGACTCAAAAGGAGATATTTGATGATTCGGTATTTCTCCTTCGATGATTCATTACTATAATATAGAGCTTGCAGGTTCTCATCCGATGTTTCCGAAGCTCGATGAGCGTTTTCTTGAGTGAAAAAATATTTCGCTCACTTTTGGTGCATCCAAGATTTTTCAAATGTGAGGGACACCGTCGACGCCACTTCGCTGAAGTATTGTCAGTGTCGATTCGGACTATCCAGGATTTGGAATTGTGTGATCTCGCACAGAGATAGAGAGGAAGCTTGCTGAGATCGACATCTCTCCGAGACAACCCTATAAGATCGTAGCATATATGAAGACATCCGATAGCCGATCACAAGTAGAAAATACGTACAGTAATTTTCTTCCAAAATTTGATGGTGATCTCATAATTGAGAGACAAAAGCAATTTCGTGCGCTTCTTCTCACTATTTTTGGATTTGGGAGCATATTTGGAGGGATTATACTCATTCTTATTTCATTCTTATTTTTTGGATATTTTAGAGAAAAGGAATCACTGTTTCGTTTGGCACATGTCTATGGTATCGCTTTTCCGTATAGACAGATCCTTCTTTTCTGAGAGGCATATATACTCATCCTGCTTGGTATATGTATGAGTGTGTTTACTATAGTATCTCTCGAGAATCTTTCTTTCCCGATTCTTTCGAAATTTCTGCGTGATCATGGAGTTTTATTTCCACTTATCTCTCTTTCTTTCTGATGGATACTTCTTCTTGTGAGTTTTTCCATGATTATTCTTATTTGAGTCATTTTCTTTACTTCCAGAAAGAAATAAGGTATCTTTAATCGAGTTATGATTTATCGTCTATATTTTAGTACATATGCTCTCTCTTTTCCTTTCATTGCTACGATTCATACTTTTCCTTCGATATAAGATTACCTTTAAGAATATCGAGGTTTTTGATAGCGTGACCCCGATGGTGGTTTTCCCGAATCATCCTGCGCTTGTCGATCCCATGATACTTACTGCCTATGTGGCGAAGAAGAAAATCCTTTCTCCTATTATGACGGAGACATATTTCCATACAGCTGGACTTGGGCCTATTGTGCGAGCACTTCGCGCTGTCCCAGTTGGAGATATAGCTAAGTGATGAAGTATCGAGAATGTGAAACAAGCCTTCGGTGGTATCAAAAAAGCTATAGAGGATCGTCAAAATATACTCATATATCCCTCAGGACATATCTATGTCCAACCATTTGAGCATATTGTGGGAAAAAAAATGGCATTCGAAATAATAAAAATGCTCGAGGGTGATACTCGCATCATCATGACTCGTACCAAGTGACTCTGGGGGAGTATGTGGAGTAAGGCATATACAGGGACCTCACCCAATCTCATGAAAGTGCTCTTTCTCTCCTTTTGGCATATTATCGCAAATTTCATATTTTTCATCCCGAGACGAGATATCTCTATCGAATTTCGAGATATGACGGATGAGCTGAAACAATGGTACGCTCTCTGACTCGATGCCTTCAATGAAAATCTGCAGAATTTTTATAATCAATGATGAGATGAGCCCTGTAGATTCGTCCCACATTATTTCTATCACGATGATGTAACAGGGAAGGTCGAGCCTCAGAAGATAGAAGGATCAATCG
The DNA here is from genome assembly GCA_031386685.1 of Candidatus Altimarinota bacterium. Taxonomy (GTDB): domain Bacteria; phylum Patescibacteriota; class Gracilibacteria; order BD1-5; family UBA2023; genus JAGOMW01. The sequence continues at coordinate 14,990 of JANNCQ010000012.1, forward strand.
CTGAGGTGAGTGTTTCGAGTAATATAAGAGAGGAAGATATACCAGAGGAAGTAGTCAGTGCAGTACGAGAAAAAGTCGCACAAATAAAAAAGATAGATGTGAAAAATGTGAAATTCTCTACCAATCTCGTCCTCGATCTCCATGCTGATTCTCTCGATCTCGCTGAGTGCAAATCCGCAGTTCAAGCACTATTTCCGTGAGCGAGTAATCCCCCTATAGGACTCCTAAAAACTCTCTGAGATCTCGCTGCGATGGCTATCTGAAGACTTGATTGAGAAGAGGGCCTTCCTGCTGTTTCATTTATCCCGAGAGCAGCATCTCCTGTAGATTTCTCCTATCATTCATGAGATACGATCCTCTCGAAGATGAGAGAGAATTTTCGATCAGAGACAGGAAATCCATTTACCTATGATATTGTCTCTGGTATGATGACGAGAGATGCTTTTCTCCTACGAGGGTATGTGATAGGAGAATATCTGCAGAAATTCCGATGAGAAAATATTGGTATCATGCTTCCCGCTTTATCTGGTACGTCACTTCTTTTGACTGGATCATATCTTGCCGGAAAGCTTCCTGTGATGCTGAACTGGACAGTGGGAGAAAAGTCATTCGCCCATTGTATGGAGTTCGCTGGACTCGATACGATCCTTACAAGTCGAAAATTCTATGAGAAGATCTCTTCTCCATGGCTCGCTACATTTGAAGGAAAGATGATTTTTATAGAAGATATCATTCGAGATATATCACCCTGGACGAAGATGATAGCTCTGGTAAAAAAGACCTTATTCCTCCTTCCAAAAAAGAGTGAAAATGCCGTCATGCTCTTCACTTCTGGAAGCGAATCTCTTCCCAAAGCAGTCGTCCTCACTCATGCGAATATCCTATCAGATATTGACTGAGCACTGAAACTCGTCCCTTTTTCCCAGCATGAGACACTTCTTGGGTTTCTTCCACCATTTCATAGTTTTGGCTTCACGATCAATACGATATTCCCACTCATAGCACCAGTACAGGTAGTATATACACCAGATCCTGGAGATTCTCGAAATATAGGAAAGATACTCGCTCATACTCGTGCGAGTATAATTTCTGCGACACCGACATTCCTTCGGATGATCCTATCCGGGAATGATCACATGAGTCTCGAATCTCTGCAGTATGCCTTCGTCGGTGCGGAGAAGTGTAGTGATGAGGTATTTTCTCTCTTTCATGATAAGTGTCCAAGATGAATCATCCTCGAATGATATGGTATCACTGAGTGTAGTCCCATAGTCACAGTCAATACTTTCGATATCCAAAAAAAATGAAGTGCTGGTAAATTCCTCCCTCAGATTGACTATCGTATCCGATCCCTCGATGGTGTATGAGATATGAAAGAAGGAGAGCAAGGGATGATCTCTATTTCGGGATCGAGCATTTTTTCTTGATATCTCGATGAGAGCATAGACTCTCCATTCGATGAATTCGACTGAAAAAAATGGTATAAAACGTGAGATCTCGGCTATGTAGATACAGATGGATTTCTCTTCATCACTGGTCGGCTGAAGCGATTCGTGAAGATAGCGTGAGAGATGATCTCACTTCCATTCATCGAGAGTATTCTCCTCGAGAAGTATGGGAATCCAGAGCTGACTACCCTTGCCATAGAGGCAAAGGAAGAGAATGGAGGAGTGACTATCGTCGCATTCGTAACATTTGATATCACGTCTGATGATCTCACTGACTACATCCGTACACATGGAGCGTCGAATCTCGTCAAGATTGCTCGTGTCGAAAGACTCGATGTGATACCAGTACTCGGGACAGGGAAGATCGACTACAAAGAACTAAAAAATCGTATTTAGAGAATGAAACCTTATTGTACTATCCTCTCATCTTTGGATAAAGAATTTCAAGAAAATCTCAGAAAATTCATCTCTGATCCACTTTTTTCCTCTTCAGAGACATTCTATACTGATGATGATAAGAAACGTATATACCTACTATGGTGTGATATAGTAGAGCCTTTTCTCAAGCTCAGGAGAATTCTTCGATCGTTCATGTGGAGATCATTTCTCACATTTGGAAGTAAAAATAGTTTCGTCATAAAATATGCAGTAGTGACGACATACCATAATATGGCATATGAGCTTCAGCAGTCATTCGGGAGACATGAAGAATTCCTCCGTCAATATCTCGATGATACTTTTTCAGAGAATTATTCGACGATTGCTCGGTACATGTATCATATCCGATTTTACTCTGTTCTCCTCTATCCAAGAGAGTACTTTCTCACCCTTAAAGATCAAGTAGACCCCAGCCTTACTCCGCTTTTCGAAAGACCAGAACGAGCATCATGAGTCATTGAAAAAAGATGGATTCATGATATTTCGAATATTTGGTACTACGTTCGTTATAGGATAGGAATATTTTTGGCATATATAGCGAAGTATGGATGAAGGATGATGATGCATATACGCCTCACTCGTCGAGAAAAATGATTGATAACTCAAGAAAATATCGAAGAAATTCTTAAAAAAATGCAACCTGGTGATATCCTTCTGACACGGCAAAACTGGGCAGCGACGAATATGAATATTCCTGGATTTTGGAAACATATGGCGATGTATCTTTGAACATGACTTTCTCTCAAGGAAAAATATACTCCTTCTTTCCATGAAGAATGGAAAGATCATGAACACTATATCATAGAAGCGATATGATCAGGTGTACGTATTATCACACTGAGATCACTCTGTGATCATAATGATTATCTTGGAGTCATCCGTCCTGTATTTTCTTCTGATAAAAAAGCTCGAGTCATAGAGAAAATACTCTCCCTCGTCGGGAAAGAGTATGATTATGCATTCAACTACTATAGTGATGTGAACTATGTATGCTCGACACTCGTCACGAAAGTGTACCTTCCGGAATCTCATACAGATGAATGAATTCATATTACTCTTACCCGTATAGGTATAAGTATCACCTATCCACCGAATGATATCGTGAAAAAATATGAAACTGAATACAATAGAGATAATCCAGAACTAGAATTTGTAGGATTTATCGACTCGAGAGAAAAAACTGGACAAAATTTTCTTGCTTCCGAAGAAGAATTTCGCCTTTCATGATATCGACTGAAGCTCAGTTTCTTCTTACCATAATGTACTCCTACGAATATCATCTCAAGTCCCATGAGGTACTCCTCCAGGCGAAACAAAAGTACTGACATATGCTCCATCCTGATCTTTCAGATGAGAGCATAGAGGCACGATATCACCTCCTCGAATACTTATACTCCGTATATACATATAATGGAACACTCGAGAAGGATCAAGAGGGAATACCACTCCCTCTCTCTCTTCATGGAAAAATCTATTACTGGTCTCTCTCCCACTCAGAAAATTATATTGCATACATCCTCTCTGAGACACCGACTGGGATAGACCTCGCAGAGCACAAAGACCGAGATCTCTCTCTTCTCGATATGCATCATACTTCTGAATACGAGATACTCTGAAGCAGAAGTTGGAGTACTTTTTATACTCTCTGGACCGCGAAAGAAGCCATTATTAAAGCTCATGGATGAATACTCGATGACATGAAAGATATAAAAATACTGCAAACAAATGAGCATTCTATAAGTACTTTTGGATTCCGTGAAAAAATCTATAAAATCAAAACCATAAAGCGGTCTTCCCTGATACTTTCCTATATTTATCCCTAAAATGCTGAAAATTATCATCCCCATTATTGCTGTAGTCATTATTGCTTACATTTTGCTCTGTATTTTCATGTACTTCATGCAAGAGAGACTCCTCTTCTTCCCCCCAAAACCATATCCTCCACACTACGAAACTCTGACTCAAAATACGGCTCTCAAGAATCTCCAAATAGAAACACAAGACGGAAATAGGCTCGATGGTTGGCAGCAAATCGATCCAAGCAAAAAGTATACCATACTCTACTTCTGATGAAATGGAGAAGAGACTTCATATTTTGTCGAGAAGCATCACTATAGAGATGTGAATATTATCAGTTTTAACTATAGATGATATGGTCGAAGTACGGGGAAAGCTTCGGAGAAGGTACTTCTTTCCGATGCGATAATGATTTACGATACGCTTATACAAAAATATAAAATACAACCAAAGAACATCATCATCATGTGAAGAAGTCTCGGGACTGGTGTAGCAACATATCTCGCGAGTCAAAAATTGGTGAAGGAAGTCATCCTTGTGACTCCCTACGACTCTGTCGAATCAGTCGCAGAGGAGTGATATCCATTTATCCCGGTATCGTGGCTCCTCGTGAATAAGTTTGATTCACGCTCCTACGGCGCTATCCGATCGAATCGTCTTCTCTGCATTTATGGTGGTAAAGACACTATTATCCCAAATCATCATACAGAAAATCTTCTTAAAGGCTGGAAGGGAAATATTGAGAAAATATTTATCCCCGAAGCAACTCATGAAGATATCCTCGATAGAGCTGAGCTCATAGAAGGGATCGACCAATTTATTTCACCAACGTAATTTTGCTTATGAATCGTTCACTCTTCTCACTTCTTGGACTTATCGCTCTCTGGAGTCTCTTCTATGCTGGGATGAAGTATTTCTTCTGGTGAGTCTATGCTAGTGACTTTGCGCCTACCCTCGAAGGGATATCCGGATATGTACTTCTCGGAAGTATGATCGCCTATATCATCTGAGGTCCACTCTACGCGAGATATAGTGAGAGACTCATGCTCTTCTTGGCTCTCGGGATCGGTGGAGTATTTTTCTTCTCTGCCCTTCTCCTTCCGCAGATATCTCCAGTATTCTTCCATATATCTATGGCAGGGATAGGGCTCGCATACTCGCTCTATGTCATCGGGAAGAATACTCTGATCGGCCGTGAGATCGCGACGTCGAAGCTCGGATCTTCGACGATCGGAGCATTCACGACAGTCGTATTCATCGTATTTCTCGTCGTCGGTACGGTCATTGGATCGAAGATAGGAGAGACTGACTGACTCCTCTTTGCCGGATGAGCTTACTTCATAGCTCTTCTCATACTTGCTGGATGAGATCTTGCTCTTATAGAGACGAGACGAGAGACGTCGGTATTTCGAGCTTCATGGGGACTCTATAAGAAGCTCTTCTCTCGATATGCGATATTCATGATCGGACTTGCTTGCTTCTGGCAGATATCGGTCGAGGCTTCGCAGGTCGCGATCAACTACTCCAAAGAAGTATTTGATACGTCGAACTCGGTCTCTTCACTTCTTCTTCTCTTCTCCTCAGTCGGTGCTATCATCGGGAATATCATCTCTGTAAGATTTGCCCATAAGCGACTCTGATTTTTTTGTATCTTTTCGAGTATTTTCATCGTCATCATTTTCGGATTCTCGACGATCCTCGGTCTTGCGAAGTCTCTCGACGAGTATGCTATCGTCCAAGGGTTAGCATTTCTCGTCGGGCTCTTCTTCGGATGAGCCGTGAATCTCTCAGAATCCTACTTCTATAGCCTTCTCGGGAATGATGAGGATAAAGACTATACTTCAGCACTCTATGGATTCATGCTCTCACTGGTAGGTACTATCATGATGTTTGCCTCAGAGAAGATCCTCCACTTCGCATCGTATGGAGGCATCAGTATTTTCCTCTGATTCCTCGCGATCATGGCTCTCTATGGGGGGTGGAAGGGGATACAGATAGAGAATAAGTAGGTCACTTAAAAAAACTAGCCGCGCACCCGAAGGTGGCGGCGAGCGAGGCAGAATCACTTCTTTTGTAATCGAATTACCCCCTCAAGAGCTAGTCCTGTTCCTAGTAGCGCAAGGGTGATCATCGCCAGTTTGTGTACCCATAATGGGGGACTTGCTTGGAAGTAGATTTCCAAGAAGACCGGTATAAGTCCCAACAAGCCAAATATGATTCTCAAGGTTTTTTCCACCCCATCCGACTCACCTCGGACAGGAAAATGTTGAGTGCAGCGAATTTCGCTGGTGAGCACTTCCGCACGATAATAGCGGACTCTTCTAGGATACCACTTCTCTCTCTCTCTCTCTCTCTCTCTCTCTCTCTCTTGTCAAATTTCGGGTGGATTTTTCTCGTTTTTCTGTATAATAATGAGCGATGTCACTCATACCTATCGTCGATCAGCACGATATTATCATAGAATACGTCGATCGAGATCTCCGTCGAGAAGATCAGCGATATCGTGTCTCAGCTCTCTGGATCACGAATAGTGCCTGAGAAATCCTTATTGCCCAGCGACATCGGTCGAAGAAACATCACCCCCTCCTCTGGTGACCTGCTGTCGCAGGTACCGTCGAGAAAAGGGAAACCTACCAAGATAATATCATCAAAGAAGCCAGAGAAGAGCTCGGAATCAAAGATATACGACCAAAGCTCTGACCCAAAACCGAGACTACAACAGGATATATCCACTTCACACAGTGGTTTCTCCTCACGATTGATAGAGAGATCGATGAATTCACTATTCAAGAAGACGAAGTCGAATCACTCCGGTGGATCTCTCCTGAGCGTCTTAAGGGAGAATATGCCGAAAATCCTCATATCTTCACTCCCTCTATTCCCATGATCCTGCCACTGTTTCTCTAGGTCTCTCATTCACTCTTAACTTTTCACTTTTCACTCAATATGATCCTCGCTTCCGAAATCCGTACAAAATATCTTGAATTCTACCGATCGAAAAATCATGCGATCGTCCCATCATCACCATTGCTTCCAGAGAATGATCCGACGACCCTCTTCACCGGTTCTGGGATGCAACCGATGCTTCCATATCTTCTCTGAGAGTCGCACCCTCTTGGGACCCGTATCGCTGATTCACAGAAGTGTTTCCGTGCGGTAGATATCGATGAAGTCGGAGATAATCGTCATACCACTTTTTTTGAGATGCTAGGAAACTGGTCACTCGGGGATTATTTCAAGAAAGAACAAATCCCCTGGATGTGGGAATTCCTCATCGTCGAACTCGGGCTTGATCCGAAGAAGCTCTATATCACCTGTCATGCTGGATCACAGGATGCAGTTATTGCTCGTGATGATGAAGCTGCTGATCTCTGGAAGGGTTTATTCGCTTCTGTCAGTATAGAGGCACGTACTTCGGATAATGCCGCTACTCATGGTATGCAAGAAGGGGAACGTATATTTTTCTATGAAGATAAGAAAAACTGGTGGAGCCGTGCAGGTGTACCTGCCAAGATGCCAGTCTGAGAGCCTGGAGGACCTGATTCTGAGATGTTTTGGGACTTCGATCCTGATGGTGAGAAGCGTATCCATATACGATCAGTATGGAAAGATCTTCCATGCCATGTGAATTGTGATTGTGGTCGATTCCTCGAAATCGGGAATAATGTCTTCATGGCATACAAAAAAGAATCAGATGGATTCCATGAGCTAACGGGAAAAAATATTGATTTCGGTGGAGGACTCGAGCGCATAGCCATGGCGATGTACGATACACCAGATATTTTCATGACAGGAGTATTTACGAATATCCGTACATCACTTGAGAAATTCACGAGTAAGACATACGGGGCAGAGTATAGTGAGACCAATGCATTTCGTATTATCATGGATCATCTGAGAGCTGCGACATTTCTCATCGGAGATGGAGCGCACCCATCCAATGTCGATGCTGGATACTTCGTCCGACGTCTTATCCGTCGTGCGGTCCGTGCTGGTCGTCGTCTTGGTATCGCTGAGAACTTCACGCATGTACTTGCTGAAGTAGTTATAGCTGACTATGCAGATGGATATCCTACACTTTTAATCCAAAAAGAATCCATCTTGAAAGCTCTTCATGAAGAAGAAGAGAGATTTCGTCACACTCTCGAACGATGAGAGCGTGAGATCGAGAAAATCCTCTCTTCCAGAGAGAAGATTGACTGAGCAAAGGCATTCTGGATATTCGAGACATATGGATTCCCTCGTGAGATGACAGAAGAGATCATCTTCGAACATCTTGCCAAGTGACATGGAGGACTTGAGGATGTAGCGAATATCGAGATACTTCGTGAGAAACTCTATGAAGCAACACCAGAACTCAAGTGAGAAATGGAGATATTTGCTACTGACTTCGCTCTCAGTGCGAAGAATCATGCTGACCTCTCTCGTACAGCGGCTGCAGGGAAGTTCGCAGGGGGGCTCGCTGATCACTCTGATGAGACGACTGCACTCCACTCAGCGTGTCATCTCATGCTCGAGTGACTCAGACAGATTCTCGGGACACATGTCCACCAGGCTGGATCCAATATCACTGCCGAGCGACTCAGGTTTGACTTCACCCATCCAGAGAAGATGACGCCTGAGCAAATCATGAAGGTAGAGGAATTCGTGAATAAAGGTATATCTTCAAAGCTCACCGTGACGATCTCGAATATGGATAAAAAAGAAGCGCAAGAAGCCGGAGTATCTGGATCGTTCTGGGAGAAATATCCTGATATCGTGAAGGTCTACTCTATGGTCGGTGCTGATGGAATCGTATACTCTCGCGAGCTCTGTGGTGGTCCACATGTGGAGACTTCGAAAGAGATGGGAAGATTCAAGATTATCAAAGAAGAGTCGAGTAGTGCGGGAGTAAGGCGTATTAAGGCGGTATTGGAGAAGTAAGTAAAAATAGACCTATGAATAATGCATATTATCATACTGAAGAACATTTCTTTGTAGCGACGAAGTGCTGCCTTTTTTATGAAGGCAAGATACTCATCCTCAATGAATGAATACAAGGGACAGAGTGCTGGTGGGATATTCCTGGAGGGAGGATTAGTGTTGCTGATAGTGTAATTAGCCCATTAGGAACTCTTGCTCGAGAGCTCAGGGAAGAGCTCGGAAGTGACTTTGGGATCGAAAAACAAACGATTGAACCTTTTTGTATCCAGAAATCCTACCAGAAGCTTCCCAATAAAAAAAATGAACATGCCTTTCTTTTTCTTTTTTACCAGTATAATCTTGAGGCAATTCCTGAGGTTCATCTCAGTGAAAAAAGTGCCAAGTATCAATGGATTTGACCTGGAGAAATTGATACTATAGATCTTTGGAAACCAGGTCTTAAAAATATTATTAGAAAAGTACTTTCGCAATCACTCTAGATTATATTCTTCACTATGTCACTTTCAGATATTCACATCTTAGTAGAGAAGTACTCTTTTCCAGATCGAAAAAAAACGAGCTTAATAGATAGGGCGCATGCATATTTCGATGATACATTTTCTCGGGATCATCTCCTCTTGATCGGATATGGTGGTACGATATCGTCGGGATACACGCCGACTCGTGAGACGATCACCCCACTCTCTCCATCTCCTGCCAAAAGAAGTATAGAATTTATTAATACCTTCAGGACTTCAAAAATAGAGATAGATCATATTCCTCTCCTTGATAAAGACAGTCGCGAAGTGACTGATGAAGACCTCTATCTTCTGTTTGATGCCATACTTCTCGCACCCAATACAAAAATCCTGATCACAGTAGGGACATATCTTGGGCCCAAAATCACTGAAGCTCTCTTTCTCATAAGAGAAAAACTCGGTCACAAAAAGATAGTCACCACTGGCAGTATGCTTCCTGCATGATTTCTCGCGAGTGATGCAGAGGCAAATATCTGGAGTGCGGTGACTCTTTTGAATTTTGTCGAGCAGATTGAGTCTGATGACCCATTTGTTGCACTCGTTTTCCACGGGAATACCTTCTCCACACTCGAGTCACTCGGTACACTTGATCTGCATCCGAAGGCTATAGAAAATATGATTATACAGTATCCACTTAATATGATACCGATATCAGGTATTTAATTTCCTATATGCATTTTACTCATTGATTTCATCAGATGGAAAAAGAATCTATCTATTATGAAAAATCTCTGATAGACAGAGCTCCATGTCGTACTCTCGTACTCCATGGAGCATGAACCTGAGATACTACCAGAACCAGAGCCCTGAGGGAGGCACTCTTTGAGAGAGGAATTCCGACATTAGCTATTGATTTCTCCTGACATGGGAAAAGCTCATGACATGAAGCACTCTCTATAAGAAAGAGGATCTCTGAAGCACGAGAGATTGCTGAAGAATACTTAGACACTATAGAATCTCTACAGATCATAGGATTTAGTATGAGTGGAGAAGTAGCGATTCGTCTGACAGAATTTTTTTCAGTACGAAGTCTTGTGCTTTTTGCACCAGGGATATATCATCATGAAGCCATCGATATTCCATTTTGAGAAAAATTTTCTGAAGCAATACGAAAACATGAGAGCTGGAAAAATCACGGTTTATCCAGAATTCTCGAAGAATATACAGGATCTATCTTTTTACTCACTCCTGAGTATGATACTGTGATACCGTGATGAGTAAATGATCAAATCATGTCAGTCGCACCAAAAGCCAATAAAAAAAGAAGGCTCTTGCCTAGAAGATTTTAATAAAATTAAGATTTTCTAGGCTTTTTTATAAAAAGTTTTAATCATTCTAATGAGTTCTTTTTCAAGTTCAACTGTTTCTTTGGTATATCTCCATTCACACTCTTTTAAGTGGAGAGG
>JANNCQ010000013.1:0-11224 GCA_031386685.1 Candidatus Altimarinota bacterium
CTCTCCACTTAAAAGAGTGTGAATGGAGATATACCAAAGAAACAGTTGAACTTGAAAAAGAACTCATTAGAATGATTAAAACTTTTTATAAAAAAGCCTAGAAAATCTTAATTTTATTAAAATCTTCTAGGCAAGAGCCAAGTCAATTATATTAATTCTCATAAAAAATCAACACATTTTTGTATTTTTGATTTTATATCTACAATTGGAAGTATGAACTCTCTCTTCTCTCGTGACATCACCCCCCTTGCTTCTCTCCTGCGTCCTGAGAAGCTCGATGATCTCGTAGGACAATCGCACCTTATCGGAGAAGGTCGTCCGATCAGGAAATTCATCGAGGCTGGAAGACTCCCTTCTATCCTTCTCTGGTGACCTCCAGGCTGTGGGAAGACGAGCCTCGCACGAGTCATCTCGAACTCACTCGATGCCGAGTTCTTCCATCTCTCATGAGTCCTCTCGAAGAAAGAAGATGTCGTGAAGATCATCTCGAGAGCACAAGCAAACTTCAAATATGGTCGACAGACGATCCTCTTCCTCGACGAGATCCATCGCTGGTCGAAGTCTCAGCAAGATGTGCTTCTTCCCTGGGTCGAAAAAGGCATCATCACCCTCATCGGAGCCACGACAGAGAACCCGAGCTTTACCGTGATCAATGCGCTTCTCTCACGATGTCGGACATATATCCTCGAGCCCATCAGAGATGAAGAAATACTAGAATTCCTGACGAAAAACATATCAAAAATCTCTGAACAGTATCCGAAAATCGAGTGGAAACCATCTCAGGAAGATACTTTTTCTCTCATGGCTAAGCTCGGAAATGGTGATCTTCGTAATACCCTGAATCTCCTCGAAACCGCTTGTATACTCCAATGAGAATGAGTACTCACACGAGAGAATATCCTCGCTGCAGGATCTAAATCTCTCATGTATGATGCTGATGGAGAAGAGCACTATAATCTCATCTCCGCCATGCATAAGTCGCTCCGAGATAGTGACTGAGATGCCGCGATCTACTGGATCGGACGGATGCTCCGAGGTGGAGAAGATCCGAGATATATAGCTAGACGGATGATGAACTTCGCTTCAGAAGATGTCTATGATCCCCAAGCCATGATCCTCGCAAATGCGACCTATGATATCTGTGAGAAGATGGGGATGCCTGAGTGTGAGCTCCCGATGATGAATACTGCCTACTATCTCGCGAGTCTCCCGAAGGATAACTCTATCTATATGGCGATGCAGGCGATGCACCGAGATATCACGGAATTCGGAAGCCTAGGCGTCCCTCTTCATCTTCGCAATGCTCCGACATGACTCATGAAAGATGCAGGATATGGGAAGGGATATGAATATGCTCATAATCTGAAAGAAAAAAAAGCTCCCAGGAACACTTTCCAGAGGAGCTCAGAGGGAGGAAATATAGAAGATAGAACGCTTATTTTAGTATTCTTAGAGAGTTGCAGTCTTATTATTAATAATTTATTAATGGATCAAAACTCTGATTTAAAATACAGTTGCAGGGTATTATCCACCTGGTAGAAATAAGCAGGTAGTATCACCTTATTGTCTTCGACTTATGCCAATGCAATAGATGGCAATGATTTTGTTACACCTTCTATATGATGATGCATAGAAGCTAGAGTATTTATATATAAAATATTATCAAAATTATTTTTTATTTTTTGCTCCCCATATCTTCCACCAAATATAGGCTGCTATCAGAGGTATGAGTATGAGAGTCGCTTCATGGGAATACTCTTTCACAATCGAGATGACTCCTTCCCCGAAATACCACCCAAGTGCTACGAGTACTCCACACCAGAGAGTCGCTCAGAGGAAAGTGATAATCCAGAATGGTACGAGTGGCATACGAAATATACCAGCCGGGATAGATATCAGATGCCGTACAACCGGAATGAGTCGCCCAAGAAAGGTATAGAGATATTGGTTTTTGAGAAAAAGAGATTCTGCTCGATCATATTTCTCATGGGTGATGAGGATGTATTTTCCATATTTTCTCAGGAATGGCTTTCCAATGAATCGACCGATGATATAATAGTTCGCTGTTGCACCGACGACCGAACCAATACCTCACATGAAAGCCGCAAGATATGGATCAAGACCTCCGCTATGAGCGATCCACCCCGCTGGGATCATCACGAGCTCTGAAGGTACAGGAATGATCGAAGACTCCATCGCCATGAGAATGAATATATCTCCATAGGAGAGATTTCAGAAAAATGCGAGAAGAGAATCCATGAGGGTGTGAATCATAGGTTTTTTAAAATAACATTACTCTCGGTAATAATATCTCTAATGGAACAACTTTCAACTCGAAAAATCTTTTTGCAATTTCGAAAAAATCACTACAATGCTTCTAAGAAATAAAAAGACCTGCCGAAACGGCGAGTCTTTTTTTTACCTATATTTTCCATAACCTTATCCTCTATGTTCGACCTTGCCAAGATAGAAGCTGCTGTGAACCAGATCTCTGCTGAGAAAAAAATCGATAAGAAACGTCTTGTCGAAATCATCGAACATGCGATCAAAACCGCATATAAGAAAGACTATGCATCTAAAGATGCGAATGTGAATGTAAAACTCGATATCTCTACAGGAGCTGTGGAGATATCTGTCGAGAAGACGATCGTCGAATCTGTCGAGGATAGCGATATCGAGATATCTCTCGAAGATGTCGGTGGAGAAGAGAGTGGATTCTCTCTCGGAGATACTGTAGAGATCGATGTCTCAGATGAAGTCTTGAATTCGGAAGGATTTGGACGCATCGCCTCACAGGCCGCGAAACAAGTCATCGTCCAGAAGATCCAAGAGACGGAGAAAGAGAAGCTCTATCACCTCTTCAAAGATAAGGAAGATACGATCGTGAATCTCCGTGTGGAGCTCGTCGAGAAGAATCGTGTCGTATTCGAATATAACGGGAACCAAGTAGTACTTCCAAAGAGTGAGCAAAACAGCAAAGATAAATACGCTCCAGGACAACGTATGTACCTCTATGTGCGTAAAGTCGAGATCGATCCTGAGTTTGGTCCTCGGGTCATCCTCTCTCGTAAGGACAAGGAGCTCGTCGTGAAGCTCTTCGAGATGAATACTCCAGAACTCGAAGAGGGTACTGTCGAGATCGTCTCGATTGCTCGTATGGCAGGCGTGAAGACGAAGATCATCGTCGCTTCTGATGAGGAAGATGTCGATCCAGCAGGATGTCTCATAGGACCCAAGGGTATGCGTGTCCGCGGGATCGTCGATGAGCTCTTCGGTGAAAAGATCGATATATTGAACTATACGACCGACCAAAAGGAGATGGTGCGTCGCGCTCTCATACCAGGTACGGTCGAAGATATCGAGATCGATGAGGAAGATACGATCATCCGCGCGACGGTCAAAGATGAAGAGAAGGCGAAAGTCCTCGGTCGTGGTGGTACGAACATCAATATCGCAGGGGATCTCCTCGGATACCGTATCTCTCTCACCACGATCGAAGGAGCTCCTGTCGATCCGACGAAAGATGAAGCAGCTGAATAATCAAAATCCCCTCAAAAATTTGAGGGGATTTTCTATATCTGTACTTCACAAAACCGCTCCATCCCAGCATAGTCAGCGAAAAACTCATACTCCCATCCATACCTTTTGATGACTTCCTCTGAAATTTCTCGTTGATCAAAGCCGAATTCTATGATCAGTGTTCCGTGGAGATCCTTCTCGAGTATCTGTCCAAAAAGCCTCTCATACATTTCGAATCCCGTCTCTTCTCCTCCAAAGAGCGCGAGCTCTGGCTCGTAGCGAGTATCAGCACTCATATGCTCCCAATCTCATCATTTGATATACGGGAGATTAGCAATGAGGAGGATATTCTGAGGTTTTTCTCAAAGATATTCTCCGAATCATTCGAGGAGATTCATTTGAATAAAGCTACATTGATTATGCTGTCTATTATGAGTATGGTGATGGGAGAAATTTCTCTTCGCGATATCAAGCGCTTCTGAGGAAATATCGAGAGCGTAGAGTTTGGTATTACGGGTTTTATCTGCAACTGAAGTGATAATAATCCCTGATCCAGTCCCGATATCTACTATGACATCGAAGTCCTGTGTATCGAGGAGATTTCGGGCTCTTCGTACGAGTCATTCGGTCTCAAGTCGAGGGATGAGGACATCGGGAGTCACAGCGAATTCCCTACCGAAAAAAATCACCTTTCAAGCGATATATTCTTGAGGGTAATCAGGATGGTTGTTTTTAGGCATTGTCGAATGATCTCTTCGAGAAAATAAGCGAGCCAAGAAAAAGGAGGACCACGATGTAAATGATGGCTATACCATAACCGGTCCACCATGTCAAAAGATCGATCGGAGCTCATGTCGCGACGTAGTTTTTGAGATTGAGTGCTTCAAGGTTCGGGAAGAGCACGAGAATCCCTTGAGCCATATATCACATCATAGCGCTATGATTCCAGATAGCATAGTCGAGCATCGTATATCCACCATGTCCGATGATATAGCTCGCGATCGTGAGAAACATCGCTATCATCGGAGAAGTAAATGCAGAGAAAAATAGTATCAGAGCAAGAAGAGAAAAAAGCTTCAATGCTATCCCGATAACTGCAGAAAAAAGAAGTGGATCGAGTGGGAATCATTTCACGAGAAGGAGTCCTATAAGGATCACAGTTTGAAATATTACCATACTCAGTACGACGACAGAGAATCAGAGAAACTTTCCGAGAAATATCGATGATCTTCTTACCGGCTTTGAAAGCATCAGAAATATAGTACGACCCTCAATCTCGCGGGCGATCATCCCTCACCCGAGAAAGAGGATCACGGCAAGTCATGTCAGCTCTATGAAGGATAATCCAAAATCATAGAGCACACGCTTCAGTTCTCCGAGTGCGAGGGTCTCAAGGGCAAAAGATATCATGATAAATACTACTCCAAGAAAAAGAATCAGAGAGAAAAATTTATTGCGAATGAGTTCGCGAATAGTGTTGAGTGCTATTGTAAACATGGGAGAATATTAATTACGAGTTTATGAGTTGTTCGAGGATCTTTTCTTGCATATTTTGTAGATCTTTGGGGTCTCCCTTTTTTGCATGAGAAGGATCGAGATCATATATATCATCCGTCGGGATGAGGTGATAGTGAGCGTGGGGTATCTCATATCAGACGAACATCGTACATATACGCTTGCATCCCGTCGCTTTCTCGATCGCTTTAGAGAGAAGTTTTGCCACTCTAAATAGAGCTGAATAGTAAGGCTCAGGAATATCAGAAAAGTGATCGACTTCTATCTTCGGGACAATAAGTGTATGACCGAGCTTCAGAGGAGATATATCGAGAAATGCATATACATACTCATCCTCATAGATCTTATAGGATGGTATTTCTTGAGCGATAATGCGAGTAAAGAGGGTGGACATAAGATTATAAAATAGTATTTATACTCCGTAGTAATGATTGAACATACTTATTCGTGGCTAAGAATGTGTATATAGCATCGATATCTAGAGGCTCATTTGCTTTGATAGCTATAACTTCTAAACCTTCCAATAGCTTAGTTTTCATATTTATAAAGCTGAAGAAATAAATTTCTGATTCCCATTCACAAAATCTTTGATACTTTGCGACTTCTTTCATTCTAATTTTACTCTTTCAAGTGTCAAGATTCACTCACTACATTGGATGCCTATACTTCCATCAACGAGCCTGATGACCTGTCCTACTACTCTGTCATTGCGAGGAGAATCACTGTTTCTGTGTGATTCGACATGGCAATCTATGCTCTCATAGTTCCCCTCTTCTCAGAGCAAAACCCCCCTGTTCGCCACAGAAACAGGCGAACTTCCCCCCTTCTCAGGGGGGTTATAGGAGACCAATTCGAGTAGTAACCTCTTTCCTTCATATATCGTATAGATCCCTGGCCATGGCGTATATGCTTGCCACATATGGTATATTTCTTCTGCTGATTTAGACCAGTCGATCAGACCTTCTTCTTTCTCTATTTTTTTACAGTAGGTTGCTTCTTCATCATTCTGAGGGAGTGCCGTGATCCCTCCAGTTTCGAGCTCACGAAGTGTCTGGATCAGAGTCGGTCCTGATATTTTAGCAAACTTTTCGAATAGCGTCTGTGAGGTCTCACTTTGGTCTATAGGGATAGTGCGAATCTTCAGGATATTTCCCTCATCCATCCCCGCGCTCATCTCCATGATCGTCACACCTGTCTCTCTCTCACCAGAGAGCAGTGCTGACTGGATCGGAGAAGCTCAGCGATATTTCGGAAGGATCGATCCATGGATATTTATCGATTGTTTTTTCGGGATTTCCAGAAGCTCAAGTGGTAAGATCCGTCCATAAGCGACTACGACGAAATAATCACAATCAAAACTTCGAAGAGTATCGAGAAATTCTCTATTTTCTCGGATTTTTATGGGAGTAAGTACGGGGATATTTTTCTCTTGTGCGAGTATATTGACCGGACTCGATCGCATCAGTTGCTCTCTTCCAAATGGTTTATCAGGATTCGTGACGACACATACGACTTCCATATCCGAAGCGTGTACTATATCCATAAGGACACTACGAGAGAGTTCAGGTGTCCCGAAAAATCCTATTCGTATCATATTAATTCTTTGGTTTAGTATTGGCTTCCACAGCCTTCATAGTCGTATCGAGGCTTTTCAGACTGATATCGAGAGACTTGAATTCATCACTATAGTTGGTTTGTTCTATATAATGATTGAGGTCTTTCTGAGCTCGTTCCACATAAGGCTCAAGTCTTTTGCCGATCAAAGGAAGATCAACGGTAATAGCGAGTATCCAACCAATACCAGCAAGTACGAGTGCGACGCCGACGAGGGCTCAAAATCATCGAGCAATACCAGCCACAAAGTTGGGCCAGAGCATCTTCCAAGGAGAGTGTATATATTCCATAAATTCATCGAGACCAGAAGAACCGATAGCATCAATGAGACCTTCTACTTTATTTATTTGTTCCGGAGTAAGAGCTTCGATGGCGACTTTTCTGCGAGTCGGCATTTTCTTGATTTCTCTGTGTTCAGTGATGGATGTTTCTATTTTTCGCATGAGGAAAAGTGATGAATATTCATATATTTTAGTGAAAATATCTATACGAGCAAACCTATTTGCAAAAGAAAGCTTTTTTCATAGAATCAGCTCGTCAAAAATCTCATACTATAAGAAGTACTTCTTAGAAACGAAATAAGATTCTCTCTATTTCCGTCCCCGTAGTTTAGTGGAAGAACAAGGCACTCCTAAGGCTTAGACACAAGTTCGATTCTTGTCGGGGGCACCAGAAAAATCATATATCCAGTACTTCTTATATTATTTGAATTTTTGATGAATCTATGTACTTTGTTGCTATATTATTTTGACTTATACCGCTTATCTTCTCTCATACTTTTGCGAGATTGTGAAGCGGTTTTATACTCGATAATGGTATTGGGCATTTTGAATCTCTCAAGATGCATTTTTTTCTTATCCTTCTGATCCTTTCTCTTGGTGAGATGCTTCTGCAAAAATGAAGAAAATGGAAAATATTTTTTCAGAGAAAGGATAGAGTTTTTCTTATTCTCGGTTCTTTCTTATTTCTCTTCATAGCCATAGTCTGCTATCCTTATATGAATATCTGAGATCTCATGCTTGGTGTTTGAGAAAAACAACATGGAATTCTTTTGCCTATAGGACTTATTCTTCTCTCAATACTTCTCTCGATGCTAGAAAAATCTGAAATAAAAAAAATCGGGTTTATTATTATTTTCTCAGGATGTATCGTCGCTCTGAATGCTCTGATCGAGAGTAGAGGATATAATATATTCACATGAGGTACATATGGGATACGCTGAAGCTGGTGAGATATACGGAGTACGAGTACCCTCTGAAATCCAAATTATGTGGCAGGATACCTTCTCATAATCCTCCCGATCCTTCTTGGGTCAATAGTATGATGGTGGAAGTATATACTTTCTCTACTGGTGATTCTCGGGATCATCGCGACAAAGAGTATCATCGCTATTGCGATTCTCTGAACATATCTTCTGTATCTCCTCTGACAGAGGCTTGTCCCAAAAAAAATAGGGATATATCTCCCTCTTATTATAGGAAGTATCTCTCTTTTTGCATACATTCTCTACCATGGAAGTGAAAAATGGCTCTCACTCAGTTCGAGGTTTATCCTCATGAAGCATACTCTTTGAGGAAGCTTTGACTCTTTTGTATGAGTTCTTTTTTGACATTGACCCGATGCGATCATACGATTTTTTAGTGAATGACGTCCTCCAGAGATCAATGCATACTTTCCATCTAATATGATTATTGATTCCTCTCATAATATTTTTATTGATATTTTTACTATGTATGGGCTTATCGGTATAACCTTCTTTCTTTTTATCGTGGTGAATAGATGGAAATATCTCGATCATATTTCTCGAACTGGACTTATTCTCTGACTTTCTTTCCTTTCTCTCAATGTTTTTGTCATATCACATATGATACTCATCATATATCTTCTTTCTTATTTGAAGAAGAGTTCTGAAACTTAGTATGGTGTTTTTTTGATTTTTTTAGGTTTCTCTCTATACTGGAAAAAATTTCTTTATTCGTAATTATCACTCTTTTGGATCCCTTACCCTTAGTTCTGTTTTTTACACTTGTCGGTGCACTTGCATTCTTTGCAGGAACTGAGATACCTCTCATGTCAGTGAGTCAGCATAAGCTCCAATGATGGGTCAAGCAAAAAAGATGGTGAGCCCGAACGCTTGCTCGTCTCAAAAAGAAAAATGAGAAACTCCTCGTCACAAATCTTATAGGTACGCTGCTCGTCACGAGTGCACCCACATTGATCGCTGAGAAATATATCACTCCAGAAGTGATTCGAGTATTCGGGCTCTCAGATCATCTTGCTACGACGATCGTCTACATAAGTGCCTTTCTGACAATTCTTCTTTTCGGTGAGATTGCAGCGAAGATTGTATGAGTGCGTTTTTCTGATTCTGTTGCTCTGAAAGTTGCACCGATATACCAAGTACTCACGATTATTTGTCTCCCTCTTACATGGTTAGTTGAGTTTTTCATGAGGTGACTCGGGTGGATACTTGGTGGGAAGATCGATTTTCATGGTCAGACAAAAGTGACAGAAGAAGAGTTCGATGCGTTTATCGATATGTCTCATAAGGGATGAGCGGTAGAAGCAGATGAGCGGAGGCAGATCAAAAATCTTCTCTCACTTGGTGAGACGACTGCTGATTCGGTCATGACACCACGAGTGAATGTCGAGTTCATATCCCTCCATGATACCGTAGACGAAGTATGCGAATTCCTTATGATATCATCTCACTCTCGAGTCCCTGTCTGTGGTGAGACGACCGATGATGTGGACTATGTGATTACATTTAGAGAAGCATTCAAGCTTCAAAAGGAGGGGCATGGAAAAGCGAAGCTCAAATCTCTTGCTCTCGAAAAGATTATGAAAGTCCCACTCACTCAGCCTCTCGATGATCTCTTCGAAAAGTTCCAGAAGTCTCGTCGTCATATTGCTTTGGTCCTCGATGAGCACGGTGGTACCGCGGGAGTCGTGACGATGGAGGATGTCCTCGAAGAGGTATTTGGTGATATCAAAGATGAAAAAGATAAAGAAGAAATATATCTGCGTCGACATAAATGAGGAAAGATAGAGGCTGTCTGAACCGTACTCATGGATGATATCATAGAAGAGTACGATATTCATGCAGAAGATTATGGAATTCCTATGGAATATATCGGCGAACCTCTTTCTTATGTCATCATGGCTGTGAAAGAAGAATTCCCTGATGTAGGGAGTGAGGTTTTATTCGAGTGAATTATCGGAAGACTCATCCTCCGAGTTACAGATGTTCATGATAATGTCATAGAGAAAGTCGAATGCGAAAGAATCTCACTTCATCATAAAAAATAAGACAAAAAAATTCCTCAATTTACTTGAGGGATTTTTTTAGGGTATACTTTATTTATACATATTACACTTTTTTTGAGACAGCTCTATAATATTCTCTGACGATTGCTTGCTCACGGACTTTTCTTTTTGAGAGGTCACGTGTGTGCGTCTGCGAATTCTTGAGTTTATTTGCAGTACGAGTCTGGAAGAATGACTTCTTATAGCGCATAAGGAGCTTTTCACTGGACTCACTTTCTTTTCGGACGGCAAAACAGATCATAGGAAGATGGTATAAGGATAGAAATTTCCTGCAGATATTATAGGAAAATCGAATGAAGTCAAATTTTTCTCTATTTTGTCGAAGATCTATGGAGTTCTCTTTCACCTCTCTATATTCTAAACAGATGAGATCATCTACTTGATAAGAATATTAGGCTATTCTACTCTTGAGATATATTCCGAGTTCTGGAAGGGATATCATTGATGTATTTTGTAATTCGGTATATGTTTTGGTTCACTTTTAGCAAGAGTGCCCTCTATCTATGCAGTAGAATTTCGTTGAAATTGTATCATATAGGTGTTATCACCCCAAAAAAATACTGATTCAGTTTTCTATGAATTTACAGTGTGCTCATCTATGAGTACTATAATCCTCGTCTTCGTACTGAGTGTAACCTCAGGTCTGAAAAGGAGAATCAGAGTTTAGGCTAACTATGTACTTATAAGTTCTTCTTGAGAAACTGCAGGAGTAGTTTCTCTCTTTGGTGCTTCTTTCGTTTCCGCCCGAAGCTCGCTCGGTAGTCTTATGCGTTTCACTCTTTCTTGTATTTTTTTTATTCCTGCAAGCCTTTTTTTCTCTCCTCAGGGAGCGTTATCTATATCTTCTTGTGTCACTATACTTTCGAGTTGATTTCTAACGGTATCAATCTCACCACCCAATACCATAAGAAACCCTTTATTTAATCTATCAATATTGCGTCGTACTCATTGTCCTCTTTGGATTTCATCTTCTTCTCTTGACTCGGAAAAAGTTCATTCTGGATTTTGGAGAGGTCAAACAAGGTTATAGAAGGCATATGTGAGTTCAGTATAAAAAACAGTAACTTGGAGTATACCATTTACTTTTTCTTGGGTAATCCTGAGTATTTCTTTATAACAACTTTGAGAAAACCCCACGCCTTTTAAGGCTGGGGATGAATCATGCCGTTGCCTTTCGAACGAACAATCACAGAAAATACACTCTGCTAAGAGTGTATTTTTGATTGTGAGAGAGAAAGGATATGCGTAT
>JANNCQ010000018.1:0-2229 GCA_031386685.1 Candidatus Altimarinota bacterium
AACAAAGAAGCACTATTGACTCTGAATGAATGGAGCAACCCCGAAAGAAAAACTACAATATTTTAAGAAGTCTTTCCCCTATCTTATGCCCACACTCTAATGAAATGTAAATGTAAACTTGATTCTGCAACAATACAATATTTCTCCTTTCTTTATTATTCTGTATACTATCTTCTAGAAGGTTCTAGCATTTATCTATTCTCTCTATGGTTCCACTCGATATTCTCTATATTGTCCTGTCAGTGTGTCTCGTATTTATCTGTGTACCTCTAACGATGATTCTTTGGAGAGTATTTAAGATGATGGATCGTGTAGAACATATCCTCATATTTGCTGAGAGGATGGTGCAATATGCGAAAGAGCTCGAAACCATCCCGATGAAAATCATCGAAAGATTTATGAAATAATCTCTATCCTTCCTCAGTTTCTGAGGATTTTTTTATAGGGGTTTTATAGATTCATCGTACGATTTTCCCTTTTCCTACTTCCTGACCTGGGAATACATCGAAGTTCTTTTCATTACAAAAAAGATAATTCTCACTCCATCAGGAAAAATGAGTATTACTATCGCTACCAAATAGAGGAATACTCGAGCATTTTTCTATAAGTACTGCAAGCTCTTTGTCGATATTTTCATGTGCAAATTTTTCGAATACTTCTTCTCAAGTTTGAAGAAGTTTTTTCAGTCGTGATTGGCTTATGTGATTTGGGATTTGATGTTCATATCTCCCTGCTGGGACAGAGTAGTGATCGAGGTGTGCAGAGAAGGGGAATGCATGAAGCTGAGTGATTTCGAAGTCACGTACAATCTCGAGTGTATCTTCGAAGTCTCTATCAGATTCACTAGGAAATCCTACGATGAGATCGGCACCGATATTTATCTTTATGCCATCATCCCGCTTAATCCCTCGGATTTTCGAGAGGACTTCACGGACTTGATCGCCATCATAGTGACGATTCATCGCCTTCAGTATAGCTGTCGATCCAGATTGGATAGAGAGGTGGATATAAGCATTGATCCGAGTATCGCGAAAGAGCTCTATGAGTCTGTCTGACACAAATTCGACACCGAGTGACGATATGCGGAGTCGCTCGAGCTTGGTATTCTCGAGGACTGCTTGAATAAGTTCGACAAATTTCGACTCGGTGTAGTTATTTGATGTGCTCGCTCACCAAGCACCGAGATTGATCCCCGTAAAGACGACTTCTTTGCCACCACTTTCGACAAATGCATCGATCTCATCTCATATCTCTTCCATCGGTCGCCACTTGTGTCGACCACGTGCTTGGACAGTCAGACAGAAGGTACAGAAATTATCACACCCCGTCTGGATGACCATATACTTCCGTGTGAAGAGCTCTTTTCATGCTATCTTTCTCAGAGATCTGATTTTCGTCTTCATCATTTCTTTTTTCTCTTCGGCGGTTACTCGGTAGTCATCTGGGTCCTCTGGAAGGATTTCTATACTATTTCTATACTCGGCAAGTTCACTATAGACTTCGAAAAACCTGGGATCGACCACTCAATCTCGGATATTGCCACAGCCGGAAAGGTAGAGTTTTTCATTTTCTCCTATTTTTGGGAGCACTCTTTTCGCGTGCTTGACCCACTTCGCTTTTGCCTTATCGGTCACCACACAGGACGCAATGAAATATCCACTCTTATCAGATAAGTGTGGATGGACGAGCCATTTCTCTGCGAAGTATTTATTGGTTTTGCAACCGAAGACTTTATAATCCAAAGGTAGGAGGTAGGAGGTAGGAGGGTGTGTCATTTTGAGCGGAGTCCCCGAGTACTCGGGACGAAGTCGAGAAATCTTGCTCAAATGAAATAAATTATGCGAATATTTATATCCAAAAATCTCTTTCTCGCAAATGCAGATTCCGAAAGATATGTAGATACTATAAGTGATACTCATCTCAAGAGCTCGAAACAGAGAGCATATATGATACATAGTGATTGTGCTCTGAAGATCCACCTTCGAGCCGTGTCATAAGAGGGAAAGGTAAATGTTGAACTTTAAGAGGAATAAAAGAAAGGATGCGAGGAAAATAAATAAATTGACAAAATATTTAATTATATATTATATAAGGCTCTTGCCTAGAAGATTTTAATAAAATTAAGATTTTCTAGGCTTTTTTATAAAAAGTTTTAATCATTCTAATGAGTTCTTTTTCAAGTTCAACTGTTTCTTTGGTATATCTCCATTCACACTCTTTTAAGTGGAG
>JANNCQ010000050.1:0-2206 GCA_031386685.1 Candidatus Altimarinota bacterium
GAAGCACTATTGACTCTGAATGAATGGAGCAACCCCGAAAGAAAAACTACAATATTTTAAGAAGTCTTTCCCCTATCTTATGCCCACACTCTAATGAAATGTAAATGTAAACTTGATTCTGCAACAATACAAACATTGACAAAAATACTATATTATTTAAATTACTTCTCATAATTATAGACTCTTCCATGAATTATTCACTCTGAATCCCCGTACGAAATGAAGAAGCAAATATAAGACAAGTGATAGAGAGTTCTCTTGAACAAAGCAATCCTCCGAATCATATATACGTGTGTATTAATGGATCAACCGACTGATCTTCAAAAATAGTCACGGATATGGCAAGGAGTATCGATAATCTCGTACCCCTATCATCAAACCCTGGAAAAGCAAATGCATGGAATACGATTGTTCAAGAATCAGAAAGTGAAATATTAGTTTTCTGTGATGGAGATATACGCTTTGGATCATGAGATACTCTTTCTAGTTTAACTCAGATTTTAGCCTGAAGCGATGATCTCCTTCTCGGCGCATCTGTCATACAGCTCCCAAGTAGTAGAACTATGCCATATAAATTGAGAGCTCCATCCGGTCAACTTTATGCTCTAAAAAAAACTCTTCTCGAGAAGCTAAAGATGTATTGATCACAAATGCCGGAAGAAATAATTAATGATGATCTCTTCCTTACACTTATAGCATATCCTCATGTAAGTGTGACTGATGAAGTATTTTTTTACTGCAATAAACCAAATATTTCTGATACCTTTCATACACAACTAAGAATTTTAAGATGAATTCGACAAGTTATGGATATGGGATTATCCTGAAAACTTGATGCGATGATAGCATCATCACTCTGAGGAGAAACAGATTGGAAAAAGAAATTAAAATATCGACTGATTCCTATTCTTGCTCAGCTGGTAAAACCATGAAAAAGTGATACCCTCTGGAAAGAGGCAACTTCGACGAAACATATAGTTTCTTTATAGGCAAATCCACCCTCCATCTGGTGGATTTTTCTTTGATTTGCATTTTTCGGATGATAGATATACTTCTATTATACTTATCTATATCCACTATGGGCCTCCTTATCCGAGTATTTCTCCCTATTCTTTTTCTCACATTATCCATAACTGGATATGCGAGTAATGCCCCGAAGCCAATATCACTCTCTACTATTGAGACTCGTTCGGATAGTCTCAATAGTGAGATATCTTCTGGAACTCTCTCCCTCTCGGCACGATCTCGTGGGTATACTCCAGTATTCTATCTCGATGACTTCCCTCGATATTTCTGAGGGGGGACAGGCGGGGAACTGATAGTCGATGATTGGGATCAGATCGACCCGACAGAGACCGTAGTATTTCCGAAGAGCCTATTCACAGTAGAGAAGATCATCCGAAGAGCTGATACTACACTCCTCCAGGTAAGGACGAGTGAATATCCCTATGATAGCGACCCGCACTACATCGATGCTCGACACGTGCAGATATACGAGAGTGGGTCTATATCGAAAGAGAGGAACATCGAGCTACCAAGTAGAGCAAAAATACTCAGAAATCTCAAATCACAAGTCGGCAAACCATATGTCTGGTGAGGGAATGCTCCGAATGGTATATCATCACTCGCAAGCTTCTATCCACCATCTCACCCACTCGATGCTCCGATGAGATCAAAGTGGACACTCGATGGATTCGACTGCTCAGGGATTCTCTACTGGGCTACTCATGGATATACTCCGAGAAATACAAGTAAGCTCATCACATTTGGAACGGGAGTCAAGATAGCAGGAAAGACTCCTGTGGAGATCGCAGGAGTACTGAAGCCCCTTGATATCATCGTCTGGAAAGGGCATAATATGATCGTCATCGATACAGATCATATACTCGAAAGTACAGCAAACTTCACAGGAACAGGGAACTACTCTACGCCAAATGGAGTACGTATACGACCTATAGTCGAAGCACTCGAAGAAGTGATGAATACAAAATGAAGGATCGCAGTCGATGAGTATGCCGACAATGTACCTGAAGGGAAGAAGAAATTCGTCATCAGACGTTGGTTCGAGAAGTAAAGGCTACCCCAGCCTAAAGGCATGGGGCTTGCCCGTTCTCGTATACACGAAGTATCTATTCTCCTTCTAGGAATTATTGTCACTGATCATCAATATATTTCTTTATCATCTCCTCCTGGTGCACTCCTACGG
>JANNCQ010000067.1:0-70866 GCA_031386685.1 Candidatus Altimarinota bacterium
AGCACTATTGACTCTGAATGAATGGAGCAACCCCGAAAGAAAAACTACAATATTTTAAGAAGTCTTTCCCCTATCTTATGCCCACACTCTAATGAAATGTAAATGTAAACTTGATTCTGCAACAATACAGATATTGACAAAAATAGTATTATATCTATTATGAGCGTTATAAACTCTAAAAATATTATGTCTACCGAAATCTCACCATATCTAGACCGAGCTCAGGTAGATGCTGTTGTGTGATATCTCGTTTCTTGATCTATAACGTATAACAACGACACTATAAAAGCAATAGTAAAATGAGATTTTATTCAATATGCTGAACCGTGCATAACAGCAGCACTCTCCAATGCACTATAATCCTGAGAGGTTAACCGAGATGAAGTTATAGCACGTATACGGGCGCTAACGAGTCAGCGTTCGGTCAATATAATCCTTATGAGATGTCTTCCTGAGTTACCTGTCCAAGAATAAGCAAATGACTGAGAACCATAAACTCAAGAAAGAGCTCCTAGAGAGAATGTCTTTGCTTTCCTTTGCTTTTTTTATATACTAGACGGATACTCTCTCGATACTATCGAGCAATTTTCCTGTTTTATACTCTATTATATTATAAACCTTTATGGAACTTCCTTCTCGTGTCCGTGGCATGCAAGACATCTTCTGAGAATATCAGAGATATTTCACATTCTTAAAAAAAGTGGCACGTCACGAATTTCGTACGAATGGATTTACCCGCATCACGACTCCCATACTAGAACTCAAAAGTCTCATCGTCCACTCCACAGGAGATAGCTCTGATATCGTGACCAAAGAAATGTTCGACTTCACGGATAAGTGAGGTCGTGAGGTCGTCATGAAACCTGAGAGTACTCCTTGAGTCATGCGTGCCTACCTCGAACATATGCTGGAAGAGCCTCAGCCAGTATACCTCTACTATATCGAGCCACACTTCCGATATGATCGCCCACAGAAAGGCCGCTATAGACAGTTCCACCAGGTGGGTGCCGAGATCATCGGTGAAGAAGATCCGATCCTTGATGCCAAGTCGATCTATATCATGAAAAATATCCTTGATGGCATCGGTCTTGCTGGGACCTATACAATCAAGATCAACTCTCTCGGTATCCCGAAAGAGCGTGAAAAATATCTTCTCGAACTCCAGTCATTCTTCGAGAGCAAAAAACACCTCCTCGATGAGACAGATCTCGCTCGACTCGAGAAAAATCCTCTCCGCCTTCTCGATAGCAAAAATCCTGATGTCATCGAACTCCTCAAGATCGCACCGAAGATGGTCGATTTTCTTAAAAAAGACTCTCTCGAATTCTATACTAAAGCCAAAGAATACCTCGATATCCTCGGAGTAGACTATGTCGAAGACTCGACTCTCGTACGTGGTCTTGATTATTATTGTCATACCGTATGGGAATTCGTCGATGGATCTGGACGTACTCAAGATGCATTCGGTGGAGGAGGCCGCTACGATGGACTCGCGAAGTCTATAGGATATAAGACTGAGGTCCCTGCAGTAGGATTTGCATTCGGGGCTGAGAGACTTATAGAAGCGATGATGGAGCGCTGAGTCAAGCTCAAAAACAAAGATAAGATCCACCTCTATATCATGCAGCTCGGTGATGAAGCGAAGAAGCTCGCTCTCCCACTCAATATCGATGCTCGCAAACGTGGGATCAACTCGCTCCTCTCTCTCGGTACACCAAGCATCAAAGTGCAACTCAAAAAAGCAAATCGCGTCGGTGCACGCTTCGTGATCGTCATCGGTATCATGGAAGCGAAGAAGTGAATCTGCCAACTTAAGGACATGGACAAAGGGACTCAAGTCGAGATGCCTCTCGATACTGTACTTGACTCTATCATCCGAGAGATCGGTACAGAGTCACTCTCTTTCTACCATCCATCTCGTGACTTTATCATCACTGAAGGAAGTATGACAAGTGAAGATGCCAAAAAAATCACAGTTGATTAACCAGAGAATAAAAAAACTCCCGCATATGCGGGAGTTTTTTTATTCAAATACAAGGTCGAACCCTATAGGTATCAGGGATTGGATCGCGGGATTAAATTCTATAATAGTCGGATATTTCGCAAATTCTTCATTTGTATTCATAAATTTTTGGATGAGGTTTGTATTTATGTTGGTACAAACACCCGCTGTACACGTCTCAGAACCAATAATTTTACCAGTACCGAAAGGATTAAGTCAGAGTACCCCGCCATCGACAAGATAATATCTTCTCAGATAATTGAGATCATACTTTTGAGCCTCCTGTAATGTAGGTACCGCAGAACAAGGATTACTCAGAAGATTTGGGCATTTTGGTGGGTTCTGACGTGATCATCCTATAGTATTATCACTGAGGATGGTTCCAAATATATAGAGTTGGTTTTTTAATACAGCAATAGAAGTACTATATCATAGTTCACTCGCACCATCGTAACTCATGACACTTCTGTCAATAACATATGTTCCTACTACATTTGTCACACCCGGATCAATATAGAGATTTCATCCATTATTATTTTCGTCTTTTTGGATGATGACACCGAGTATACTTGGTTTACTTGGATCATAATACATATCGTTTTTGATATAGAGATTTGCTCACCGAATGACGAGTGTGCGAACTCATGAGATCATAGAAGCGGTAAGTTCTACATTTCATCATACCTTCTCTATCAACATGATCGACCTATCAGATGACTGACGTATTATAGTACCTGAAGCCATTGCTCATACTCATGGGAGATTCGTGATATCTACAAGACTCGATGATATCGGTAAGAGTGTTGCATTTCTCGTAGCAAGAAAGATATTTTTCTTTATCTGTTCTCGTATCAAACTTCGATCAGTATTCGTAAATACACTCGCTCCTGTAGAAAATTGATCCGTGACGATAGCATTTATATTATTTCCTCAGATAGATCCAAGTATCTTGATACCGACTTGGTTTCATGCTGAAGAGGTCGGAATATTATAGTAGCTAGATCTTCCTACAAGGTCAGAATTTGTCGTTATGGAATATCCGTTTAATACATACTTTAAATGTGTCGACGTATACAGGCTCGATAGGTTTGATACCATAAATCAAGGTCTTTGTACAAGCTGTGAGTACAAAAGAGTAGCAGATGGAAAAGTCGAACTATAGAGACTTCCCGATGCGATAATTTCAGTACCCGGTGGAGATATTGTATTAGCGTAAAAACGGAATGCATTAGCGTTCGATCATGAGAAAGTAATATCGAGAGTTCCAGGTGGGTTCACCAACACAGAATGTTTAGATATATTCACACCACTCACTTGCTCTGTTCACTCTATGAATCCTCAGTTTCTGAGATCTCCCACTATAGCTGTAGAAAAAAGTGGACTAAACTTCGATATTACAGGAGTTCCAATTATAGGTATTGCCTGAGGGGTATCTCATAGTTCAACTAAGGTACTACTATTTATATCATAGGTGATAGTATTTATCGTGAATTCAGCAAGAGGATCAGATATTGGTCAGAAGTTCTGATTAAATGTCGGTGTATAGACCTGGAATCTATAGCTATACTTTCCATCAGTTGATATCTCGGCATTAAATGAACCACTATTGGTAAGTCGATTAATGAAGACTCCTGAATTGGTCGTACGATCCAAGAATACAGCATCTCCACCAGATCGACTGAATTGATCGAGATACATCGTATTATTTACATCGAAGTTAAAGTCGATATTTCTCCCTATACCTGGAGCAGGTATTATGATATTTCCATATATATCTTTGAGCTCTAAAGTGAGATTCTTCGTAGATCAATCAGCGATATTTCATGAAGCGGATAAATCTTCTGAAATCACATGATGTTGGGTAATACTTTTTGTATTCGCATAAACCGTATGTACTGAAGTATTTATACCATTCCAGCAGTTTCACACCTGATCACAGAACCGAGTAAGCCTGAATGTATAATCTCGCCCACCACTTGGAGTTCTATCACTATCGACATCAGACTTATCCCAGTTAAAGAGAAGTGTCGATGTTATAGAACTCTGAAAATCTGGAAGAGCAAGAAGATTTTTATTTTCAGAGTTTCACTCAATAGTGACAATCGGTGATCCAGAATTATTGTTTACATCGATGCCATAGATGTGAGTACCAGCAAGGTAATTCGGAGGATTCAGATTCGTGACATCAGCAAGTGTCGGGATAGTAGTATCAATCTTAAGTACTTTTGGAGAGTTAATAATAGCACTTATATTTCCCGCGATATCACGTACGATAAGTTGATATTTATAAGCAGTATGAGTATTCAGGATACCTAATGCGCAATTCCCTGAAGTCATATTCACACATCCTGCGACATCAGAAAATGGAGTCCATGTAGCAAAAGTGGGGCTATCGGTCGACGTAGAGACTTGTACTGTGTAGTTTTGAACATCAGAAATTGCGATACCAGGTCCTGGCAGAGGATCATTGACTGAAATAAGGACTGTTTGAGTATTAAATGCATTTGTCCATCCATCAAAATAATCAATCGTTCCTGTCGGAGGGATTTGGTCGAGACGGTATACTCCACTCCATGAATAGCTTTGATTCGTCGCATTATCAGTCGCACAGAGATAGAGGGTTTGATTTCAGTCAGTGGAAAGTACTATAGTCGTAGGATCTACATATGCTGTTCCTGCAGCTCCCAGACAATCGGCAAGAGAAGGTGATGTAGCACTATTATAATCCCATAAGTATTTGCGAACCGCTGTTTGGCTTACGGCTTTTCCTGGAGCAGGAAGAGGATCGATAGCACTGAGAATGATCGATATAGGGATATTTTTCCAAACGAGAGAAGCATTGTCCGCAGAGACAGTAGGTCTTGTCTTATCGAGACGATAGACTCCACTCCAGATGAGACTCTGATTCGTAGCAAGATCTTCTGTACAGAGATAGAGAGTATGATCTCCCTCTATAGAGATAGTAAATGAATCACCTGTCGTATAAGCTACTCATGATGCGAGACATATAGCCGGTGATGGGACTCAGAATGCATTATCAATATCTAGATAATATTTTCTGATATTCGTCCCACTCACTATAGTTCATACTACCGGGATAGGGTCATCTGTAGTAAGTGTGACTGTGATATTCGCATTTTTCCATGTAGTATTTGCATTCGTCGCTGAGGCAGTAGGACGAGTCTTATCGAGACGATATGATCCACTCCAGAGTAAGCTTTGATTCGTAGCATTATCGTTCGCACAGAGATAGAGATCATTATCTCATTCTACTGATCCGGTAATAGTCTGATTATCGATAAATGGTGTTCCTCAGGCAAGACATGCGGCAAGACTCGGTGCTGCTGCACCATTGTACTTCCATATATATTTTCTTATATTCGTATCACTCACGATAGTTCATACCGAAGAGGGAGGATCATTTGCGGAGAGGACGATAGTGATATCTACTTTTTTCCAAGTAGCACTTGCATTTGAGGCTGATACTGTAGGCACTTTCTTATCGAGACGATAGGTTCCTCACCAGAGTATGCTCTGGTTTCCAGCATTATCTGTCGCACAGAGATAGAGATCATGATCTCATTGTATTGTGACCGTCTGAGTAGCGCCATCAGAATAGGGTGTTCCTGAAGCGAGACAAGTAGCAAGACTCGGTGCTGCTGCACCATTGTACTTCCATATATATTTTGCTGTATTTATACCACTTTCAGCATCTATCGCGTAGAGCGTGAGAGGGATATCAGCATTTTTCCAAGTAGTACCAGTATTTGAGGCGTAGACGGTAGGAGGCGTATTATCCCAGCGGTAATCAGCATTCCATGTATCAGTATTTCCTGCATTATCAGCGACACAAAGGTAGAGTGTATGGATTCATGGCGAGGGCATACTAATAGCGTCATTATTCACGTAGTTTGTTCATGCAGTACATACTGGATTATCCCATCTATACTTTGCATAAGCTATCCCACTCGATGGTGCAGGGTCAGATACAGAGAGTGTGATAGTAGGATTCGTAGAATACTGTCAAAGGATTACCATATTCGCAGAGACACTTGGAATGACACTATCAAAACGGTAGGTGCCATTCCATGTATCAGTATTTCCTGCGTTGTCAGCAGCACAGAGATAGAGTGTATTGATTCATTGTCCTGGTCGCGTGATCGTAGTACCATTTACAAAATTTGTTCCTGTCGTACAGGTTGAATCATTCCATTTGTATCGAGTGTAGCTTATGCCACTTGATGGCGCAGTATCAGATACGGAGAGAGTAATATTCGAGTTCGAATTGGTCCACCCAGCAATAACGCTATCTGCAGAGACACTTGGAATGACACTATCAAGTTTATAGTCTGAGCTTGCCCAAGTACTACTATTTCCTATGCCATCTTCAGCACAGAGATAGAGTGTACGCTGTCACTGACCAGGGATAGATGTCGTATTCCCATTATTATATGGGGTTCATGCAGCGAAACAGTTATTCACATCCCATATATATTTTGCGTAGCTCAGCCCACTTCATCCCCAATCTGAGGACGAAAGAGTGATGGTCACATTTACCTTTCTCCATGAAGTAGATGCATTGTTTGCAGAAATACTGGGATCAGTAGCATCCCAGTATTCGCAATACATCCATGGACCAGATAGTCAAGTAACTCTTGTCTGGGAATAATGTCTTTCCACTCCATCTGTCCCAGGATATAATCAACCCGGAACTGGTGTAGGATCTATAGTATCTGCTTGGCCATCTGTACTACAATATCCTAGACCCTGGTTAAACCATCATCCCCCATACCATGCTGCTGATACTTCCAGTGCTGCACTGAAAAATCATAATACAAGGAGAAATATATATATTTTTGTTTTCATAGATAATTTTTATATACTAGTATTAGTCTAGCACTTCTTTTAAAAAAAAGCGAAAAAATGAGATTTTTCTAAAAAATCCTCTCAAATACACCATGTCTCTCTCTCAATTATCTCTTCTCATCATCTTTATGAGTATCAACGTACTCATACTTCGAGAAGATTTTATAAGCAGAAAAATACCCAATAAATATATTATCTCTCTCTTTCTTCTTTTACCCTTTTGGTGAGTATTATTTTTTCCAGAAGATTTAAGAGTACTCCTGCCACACTGTATTCTTTTTTTGATTCTTATAATTATTGGGATATTTTCAGAAAAAGAAAAATGATTCTTTGGTGGGTGAGATATTAAGTATTGAGCCCTGATTATTCTCTTTCTTTCTGGAAGATCTCTCTCAGTGTTTATCGGAAATATTTGAGTATTCACGCTGCTAATCCTTATTTTTTGGTGGTCAATGATTCTTTGAAAGATATATACTGTTCGACCTGATATCATTCATGAATTATCGTGTAAAAGACTGAGAAAAGTCATACGAGAAAATCACTTCATAAAGTCAACAGTATTCTTTATATTTGATTGGATTGTAATCGGCATTTTTCTCTACCTTGCTATGCAAGATATTCTTATAGAAATGTTCCAGATAAACATTTTTGGAGGCCAGCTCTACTCGATAGTAGCAATAGGAATTTTCTTCTTACGACCAAGTATAAAGAATCTTATAAAAAACTCAAAGTATGGTTTCTTTGTTATTGTTTTCATATGACTATATTTTATCTCGAAGATCCAAGCTAATGGTATCAGCTATTTTCTTACGACTCTTTTCATATTTATAAAAAGTATCTGGATATATGCACTGGTATTTTCTTCTCTCGGATGGATTACCCGAAAGACTTTTCTCAAATATGATGCCCTGATAGATAAAAAAAATATTGGAAAATCATTTGATACTATTGCTTATTCATTTGTGATTTTTCTCGCATTTATTGTGACTTTTTTTCTCGATTTCTCCTTTATCGAGTGGATATGTAGTCCTTAAGAGAGTACTTTCGGAAAGTCTCATTGCACTTTATGAAAATGTTCTATGAGTCAGGTCCTTGCCCGATGAATCGTAGAGGAAGAGAATCATGATTCTTTGATAAATCATAGGCATTCTTGATGGACCGATCGCATTTCTTCTAAGATTTCTTTCCCAAGAGGACAGAGGTTTGCATACTTATCGAGTACTTGGAGAGAAAGACCATTTTTGAGTACATATAAGATCGTCTTTTCGATCCAATTTTCTGGAAGTATGATAATTCCCTGTATATGCGCATTCAGTATGACCCAATATGCTCATACTAGAGCATGAAGACCAAGATATATTCAGTGAATATGTCTTGCATCTGGCCTATAAGGAGAGTAGTATATCTGCTTATAGTCATTCTGTATAAGTGTTTCTGTTTGCATAATAATATAGAGTTTATTATGGTTATACTCGTGGAGGATAGCCTCGAGTAATGCCAACTCTGGAAGGTCCATATCTTCTGGGTAGCTCATAAGCAGATGCCCGATAGCATCGGAAAAAGAACCAGAATTATGCACTCAAGAACTCACATCAAACGGGATAATCTTATGGATTACGTTATTGATCTCACTCATAAAACCTGGAGAAACTTTCTCAAGAATAGAGAAGGATTTATTAAATAAAATGTGCCACTCATCCTGTGTTTTCATTCAAAATGATGGGGTAATATTATTTTTTATATGATCTGGATGAAGTTGGTTATGAATATTTGGATTCTGAAAATCTAGAGTTATTAAAATATTTGTACCTTCAAGAGCTTGTCCTTGATCGATCAGAAAATTACCTCATTGTGCACAGTATTTTTCATACTCTCTCAAAATTAACAGACGAATCTCTTCTTGCTCAATTTTTCAAGACCTCACTAGCGTAAGGAGGAAATAATGGATGTCTGGCGAAAGGAGGAAATTGTCTTTTGGTTCTTCGGAGGTAATATACTCAATCCATAATTTCCGAAGTTTCTCTAGAAAATTACTCCTATACTTATCTAGAATTGGATTTTTTATGTTTCCAAGGGTTGAATAATACATATGCAATAACAGTCAATGTTATAAGAAAATCTAAAAAAGTAATTTATGCGCACTACAGATATCTGATGATTTCTTAATTCAGACTAATTTAAATAAAGTCTCTTCTGAATCGAAATTATGAATAGAAAGGTGTTTCTTGAGATAGAGTGCTCTTGTCGGAAAACACTTATAAATACTCCCATCAATATCAATATCAAATTTTCAGCTAAACCCTTCACATCAATACCTCAGATGGATACCAAGATCATTCATGTAATCTATTTCTGACTTATGAAATATATCCTTAGATAGTCAACATGAAAAAACAAACTCAAATTCTTTACCATATTCTTTTATTATACTGAAGATATATTCTCAGTACTTCCTTGATCCTGTATCAATAATAAGTGGATCTCCTATAATTGTATTTGTTATCTTGAGATTTAAATGAGAGATATTAGTATCTCTTGCGACCTTGACTATATCATAAAATGATTTTGAAAGATCATATATATTATATCCTATTGTCATACGCGTTCTCGCATTCTTAAAATATTTAAGATTATTTATGACACGTTCGTACTCTATATCAGAGTAAAAGTCACGATTATTCACATTTGCATTTATTGTATTGGGTATTGACTTTTCGTTTTGGAAAATATTTTGGATATATTTCTCAGGGAAGTTCAGGTTCGAAAAAAGTCGAGTATGGAATCATCCCTTATGAGCCAGAAGGAAGAACTTATTCAGCTCTGGATGAAGAAGAGGTTCTCATCAAAGAAATCGAACATCTTCATATCAAAATTTTCGAAGGAATCGAAGAATCTGGATAAAAGTAGATATTTTTTGATTTTTTATTGGTAAGGCATCTTTGTTCATGCTATCTTCAGCAAAGCAATATGAACACTTTTGATTACAAGTATTATTAATGATAATATT
This sequence comes from Candidatus Altimarinota bacterium, assembly GCA_031386685.1. Lineage (GTDB taxonomy): Bacteria > Patescibacteriota > Gracilibacteria > BD1-5 > UBA2023 > JAGOMW01. The sequence continues at coordinate 9,876 of JANNCQ010000067.1, forward strand.
TGGCATAAGTTAGTCTGAATGCTTATTAATACGTTCAATTATAGCTGACCTCTCTCACAGAGTAAGCTTTTGCGGTCGGTATTCAACAAAATTAAAATATCACGGATGATCCATTCAAAAAATATTAGCAGGTTGAGCTAACCAAATGCCAGCACAGATAGTATTTAAATCACAATCATTACATGATTTTCATTTGTCGTGAATAAACCATTGGGATTTTTGTTCGACTATTTCTCGTTCATCGAGAAAATGAACAATTCGTTCTTCATCTTTTACTATTTTTCGTGTTTCCGTGGAAAAATGCTCAAATCACCTCATATAGCAAAGAGGCACTCTCTCGACGCGAAATGTTCTACCTGTAGATTCCAGATATTCCATAGCTCTATGAAGTGGAAATTCAAAGGCGGCAAAGTCTGGCAAAGTCGAGAGTGCTGTTTCTGTTTTTCTCATCATAAGTGGATCTAGATTGTTCCAGACAAAATGCTGAATTTCAGGAAATTGTTTTACAAGAAACTGAACTGTAATATCAAGATGAGACTGATTATAGTGATTAATTGCTGTATTTATCTGGACACGCACACCAAGAGAGATGGCATTCTTTATCGAGAACATGAGTCTCTTCCATGAGCCTGGCGTATCTGTAAGGAAATCATGGATCTTCGGATTATAAGAATACACCGAAAAATGAACGAGTTCGAGTCACGCATCAGCCAGTTTCTTCATATAGGGAAAACTTGCACACATCATCCCATTGGAGATAATACGTGATTCTATCCCAGATTTTTTTGCATATGCTATCCACCGTGAGAGATCTGGAGAAAGTGTTGGTTCGCCGCCAGTAAATATCACTCATCGATATTTACGCACGATAAAATCATCAATAATTTCTACTCACTTTTCATAGGAAATATTCTGGCCATTTGAAGGATTTGAACAAAAATGGCAAGCATTATTACAATGACGATTGACCTGAATGTAACCAATATTTGCCATGTCTAGGATGTAATAGGAGAGAATATATTAAATCAATATGAACGAATAAAATTTATATGTACTCATTCACAGCTATGATTATACTTACACTTTGTACACTGAATAGATTTCTTTCGATAGAGATCCATGATATAGTTTTTAGTATAATTTCAAACTAATTTTTCTTTCGAGAGATCACTGCTATATTCATAAAGTCCTTCATTATTGTCCTTTCTCATACAATAGGGAATATTGACTAGTTTTTGCCCAGGGGAAAGTGAAAGATCTTGTATTTTTTGAAGGAATTGTTCACCAGTATCACCATATTTCTCATAGACTTTACTTGGGAACTCTTCTCAGCGTAAGACAATATATGTATTATTCCTTCTTGGCTCCCATCCATCATCTGCAAGGATATACTTATCTCCAGGGGGGAGCTGTATATTTTGATTTTTTATATACCCATGACAGTATTGTTTTAAAAAACATACATTACAGGCTTCGCCATAACAGTGAGGCTTGTGATTTCATGAAGAAGCAATAAATTTTTGAAAATCCTCCAAAGCCTCTCCCATCACTTCAGATTTTATTTTTCGAGGATCTTGTATGAGGTCTTCAAATCATTCGAATGCTTCAGCGGGAAATCTATTAGTCCACATATACATACCTGGAATACGAGAAAGTCTCCATGTTTCATGAAGAGGCTTAATATAGTCTTCTATCTTATAAAAAAGGATATCCTTGTATTCTGAAAATCCTCTTCAAAAAGGAATAATTTGAAGAATATCAAATTCATAAACTCAAAGTCGCATAAAAAATTGGACCATTTTAGGAAGATATTCGACATTGAGTTTATTCACCACCATATCAATATTGATAATTATATTTGGATAATACTTCCGGATATGAATAAGTCACGCTAACGCTTTTTCAAATGATCATGGCGTTGCCGTGAGATAATCATGAAGTTTTTTTGTATGTCAGTGAAATGAAAATGTAACTTCCTGTAATCATGCGTCAAATACTTTTTTACAAAAATCAGGGCGAGAAAACATATTTCCATTTGTAACTGTCTGTATACGGTCATATCCTATAGATTTTGCATAACTGATGTAATCAGAGAATCTTGGGTTTATACTTGCTTCTCATCCAGAGATAATAATTCTATTGTACACTCCTGCCTTATAGCCCGATGTTATTTCATCTTGAATAATAGTCTGATCTATAAGCTTCCCATTTTGGGCATCCGCGTCAAGACAAAAGAGACATTTCTCATTACATGCAGCTGCAATACGTACCCAAATTCGATTTTCTTTAGTAGTTTTTTCTTTTAAAATAAGATTATTATTCATAGGACTATTTTTTTTGTAAGATATATGTGCTTCTCACGCAAAGATCAAATTGAGTCGTATCCTTAATTTCTTCAATAAGAGTATACTTATTTTTTATAAAAGAGAGAATTTTTTGACGAGAAACTCACCAAATCGGCACATTATCTATAAAGAATAATGGTGTCTCTTCATTATTCTCAAAAAAACGGATACAGATATAGCCCCCTGATTGAAGGAGCTTATCGTATTTTAAAAGTATAGCCATGTGTTGAGAGGTATCGATACAATGAAGGCATCCAATATCGATAATACAATCAAATCTATCTTCATATTGAAAATCAATAATCGAGGAAGTAAGAAATGATATATTATTTGATGCAAACTTTTTAATATTATAATCAATTGGTATTGAGGAAATATCGATTCATAGGTACCTTTTATTTTTTCTTATGCATTTTTCTGCGATCTTGGAATAACCACAGCCAACATCTAGAATATTATCCCATCACATGGCTCAATATTTCTCGAAAACATATAAAATTTCTGGCTCAATTCAAGATGATCACCAAACTATATTAATACCATATTTTTTGTAGAGAAGATCAAACATATATTCGAAAAGTTAATAAGGTCAGATATCCCTCTGCCGAAAAGTCTAATTTAATCTCACAAGCTAGAACTCAGGACAACCCAAAAATGAGCTTACTAAAATAAAAATCTATTTTAATAATATACTCAGTAGCCTTAAATTAACTAGCTATTATGGCATGGAAGAGGTGTGTCAAGCTCGGGATTCTAGGAAAGTTTTGCAAAACTACATGGGAAAGTAATTCTCGAGGATTTTCTTTGATGAGAATTCGCAAAAGTTCTTTTTTAGAAATCAATTCGCTGAGACTATCATTCGGCATAAATTGTGGGTAGACAATTTTTACTATCTTGGTATTTGAAATATCCAGCATATATTCAAGTATCTCTCTTGAATAGGAGATATTTGAATATATAAATATTGTCTGTAAAGAAATACCTATATTCTTCTTTGTTTTTATAGTTTCTAAATTTCTATGAAAAAATTTCCATGAATCTCTACTCCCTGTAATTCGTTCTTGCAAAAGGGAATTATGTCAGTAAAGAGAAATCTCTACTGAATCGATATTATCCAGAATTTCCTTTTTTAAAAGCATAGTATTTGATATTCTTAATGTTACTACTATATCTTTATAGTTTGTTTTTATCGAAAGCATAAACTCTGAAAGCCCCTCCCAATCTAATGGCTCATTTCACGAGATATTGAGGTTATCTGCTATTCAAAGGTCAAATCTCTCATACCAATTACTCAAGTCTTCTCGTGTTAGAAAATGAAAGAACTGATATTTCTTTGAATCCATCATAAATATCGGCCGTGGGAAATAAATAAGATCACGTCCTCTCTTACAAAATAAGCACATTCATTTACAATCCGTAAATCATAAGTAAATATCAATTTGCATAGTCTACTGGAAGTTAGTATTAATTATAAAATTGAATAACGAATCCTATAGATTTCTTTCATATGATAAAATTATATGAAAGAAATCTATTAATGGCAAATAAAAAAAATTGAATTAGAAGTTCTTCTCGTTTAGATCGTTAATATTTCTGAATATCCCGAAAGTTTATTGAGAGGTATTATTTCAAATTAAATATTCTAAAAATATATAATTATCCTGAGGATATAGTCGGATGAAAAACATTTACTGTGATAATTTTATGGTACTTATACGCTTCTTATTATAGTTACACCTTCTGTATAAGTTCAGGAAATCTGTGGCTAATCATTTTTAGGAAGTTATAGTAGTTTTTTCTCACTCTACGATGCATATCGTCATCTCGTATTGATAGGAGTAAGTATTTATAAGTAGAGTCAAAATTAAATACAACTTGTTCTCCATATATTGTAAGGCCTTCTAAATTAAAGTTGGCATTCTCGATACTATTTGATATGCAGGAATATTGTAAGAAATTACTAATATTAAATTGTAATTTTAAGTCTTTCCAATTGAAATATACTAGGTCTTGACTGAGCAATAATCCTATAGCATGCTGTAATATGTTTATGAAATCTGATTGAGTATAGGCTGATACCTCTATGCTATCAATTTTTTGTAACTTTTTAGTCTCTAGCGGTAGAAAAATCTCATCAATAAAGAAAATCGTCTTTGGACGATCTCTGAGTAACTCAAGTAAATCAAAATTATAGGTAACTGGTTTTTCTATAATCAAATATCCCTGGTAATTAGATTTTAGTATTCGTTTTATAACTTGAGTTTGTTCAGAAATAGGAGAAATAGCGGAAATAATAATTTCATATCTATTGGGTAAAAAATTATCTATTTTATCTGTACTCTCCCTCCCTGTTCTCGTAAATATATCAGGATTATGATTTATGTACCTCCAAAATTGCACATGCTTTTTTCACTGTGCTCAGAATCAAATTACTGCGATTTTCATATTTCACTATAGTGAGAAGTAGATAAAGTCTTTTAAGAATGCTTTATTGGATCGATCATTTTTAGGAAGATGAATACAGATATCAGAATTCCTCGGTAATGAAATAACTTCATCTATTTTCCATAGGTGAGTAGGATATATTAAAACATCCAAGTGAATACGAAATTGAAATTGTGTTCATAGATTGTACTTAAGTATGGTATCTATTAATTGGGATGTACTGCCTTTATCTTTTGCTAAAATTTGTATATTCATTCCTGCAAATTTTTTATAGTCTATATTAGAGACATAGTTATTAAATATCAGCGATACCCATGCATATCATAAACTACGAATATGTAAGAGAATGTCTTCGAGGGATTCACTCAATCATTCCACAAGGACAAAAAATTGTCTTTTTCCACCACTATATTCACGACTTATTTGATCCTGATTATCTGAAAAGCTAGTATCTCATTGTACCAATTTATACGTATATGGTTTTAATTTTTGAAAATTTTCAAATTCTTTCCAAACTCCGCTACATACTCGCTTAGCTGGACACAGATTGCACGACAAAGGGTGCACTTTATTATCATCATTTATTGCCTGTATAAGAGTCTGCTCTTGGTTTTTAGAAAATAAATTTTTATTATGCATATACTCCATACTGCTTCCCCACTCATTCAAATAGCATAATGGAAGTCAAACAAGGTGTGAATGTACTTTCTTTCCATGGGATTTTAGGAATGCAATCACTTTATTATATATATATTCTATCTCACTATACTGCCCGACTAAATTACCAAAATTCTCCTGTGCCATACCATGCGGTTGGACATAACCTATATTATATAAAGAAACACTTGGATATTTCTGCATGAGATATTGAACATGGTCAAAATAATGATCTTTATTTAAGTTATTCAGCACGATATTAAATGTAACTGAAACTCCTGCATGAATAAGGGACCGAACTCCTATGTCAAACCTAGGTCACATAACGAGATAATCTACACCAATTATTTTCTGAAATATTTCTGGATCATGAGCGTGAGAAGAGATAAGTGCTTGTTGAACTCATAATTTTGCTAATTTTGAGGCAAATACTTCATCAATATTTGAAGCATTTGATTGTAAATCAAATGTTACCTTGATGTCTCTCTTTCTAAAAAATTCAGTAAAATATTTTAAACTAAATATAGTTTCTTTTTGAAATATACTCGGCTCTCAACCTGAAATAGTAACATTTATATGGTCACCAATAAATTTTGAATACTTTATCTTGTAAAAAGTTATTGCAAGTATTTCTCGAATAGAGGATTTCATGCTTAAGACTGACTCATTCTCTGCAACATTACAAAATATGCAACGAAAGTTACATCATTTTCAGACTCTGATGATAAGCTGATCTGAAGACTCTAAATTATCTTGTTGATTCTTTCAAGAAAAATTAGTACGGTATTTTATATTTCTTTTTGCCATCTTAAAAGTATCACTTTACAAATGTGGAGCATTCGATAGAGCTCTTCTTTTCGTAAGCGTCAGAAACTGCGAGTATAAGATTATACAGATAATTATAAAACTTCGATTTTCCTGCATGGTTTTCCAAAAGTTTACTTACTTTCTGCAAATACTCAATAAATGAAATATTCCCGCTATGAAAACTATTAAGTGCATCATTCATAAGTTTGAAATCCCCTGTTTGATTTCCTTGAGAATCATAGGCGAGCAGGATAGACTTATTATCAGCCATAAGTCTTCGTAATTCGACCTCAGGAGAAGACGAGCTCAGTCACTTTTGAAATAATTCACAAATATACATCATAGGGATAAATGTATCTATTCATTGATAATCATATATTTCCTTCCCACTCCCCGATTTTATATATTTCTCAATTATACTGTACTGCGACTTATAATTTTTATATGAAGCATCATAGTCATTCCCCATCTTTATGGCATCAAAATCTCATCTTCAAAATTTATTACCCATATCTTCCTCCCGCCTTCATGATAAAGTAAGATTAGGATTATTAGAAGAGTCATCTTTTTTCAAATCTTCTAGCACCTTTTTCTGGTTTTGAAGATAAAATCAATAGTATACAAACAAAAGGCATACAAAAACCAGTAAGAAAACTATTGAAGTAGATTTATTATTCATAATATTTTAGTAAGCAGCATGACTTCCATGACTTCCATGACTTCCATGTGTCTGATTTCCATGACCTATAGCAGACGGAGAAACAGGATTTAAATACGATACAGGAGGACTATAGTTCAGATGTCAATTCCTAGAATCATCGAGAGGTGCTGCTCCTAAATTCTGATATACAGTTCATGCATTTGCATGACAACTTTGATCTATTGTAGATATGAGTTCGGTTCAAGGCCATGGCGAGGTAGGAGTTCATGCTGTAGTATCAACCCCTGGAACCACACAATTTGCAGAAACTGCATAGCCACTTACTAGACCATAATCATCAGCAGCATTCACATGCCTTACAGTTCATACATCACTTACTCAAACATCTGCAGTTACGAATCGGCCATTAAGTGCTTGATTGACATGATTTGCCGTAGCTGTACCAGCAACATAGTATGTGGGACTATTCCCATGGCCTCAGCCACTCACTGGATCACACACCCAGGTCCATGGATCATCCCAATAACAGTTTTCTACATAGTTATTGTTCCCATGTCCAATTTGAGCAACTCCTGGCGTATTGGTTCAAGATATCCAAGCATTTGCATCACTCGTAGGAAGTATATTTGCAATTCCCATAGTCATCATAGTGATTTTGAGTATATCCTCCTTAGTGATCTTACCACTCTCGTCAGAAAGAAAACCTTGTAATTTTTTTCTGAATTTATGTATGATTTTTTTCTTTTTTTCTTGCATGATTGACGAAAATATTGAAAATATTTCAGTAGCCACTATACTCCATTTTCTCATAAATCCAACTTTTTTATACTCTTATCTTTTAAACCAGGAACGAAATATCTTTTCATTCTCAGGGTCTTCTAATTTTTCGAAGATATAGTCGAGCATTGATATTTGGATACGAGTTTTATCATCTTTTGAAAAATTCGAAAACACATTTCCATGCTGAGTAAAAGCATAGATAATATCTACTCCCATGTAGGGCTTATACACATGATCAGTATAGCCTGGAAGTCCATCGAGTGTCGATGATATCACCGCTATCTTCGTGACATCACTATTCGCCATAGCTTTATAAGTCTCCTTTCCTGTTTCGAGCATTGGCGTAAGGAGAAAATCTTCTATACCCATTCGACCAAGCATTCGAGATTCATCACTTGCATAAACTTTCCCATCATAATTATAGGCAACTCCTCCTATAGCGATTCATGATGGCGACCGAATATCCATAAATGAACTATCTGTATTGAAAAATAATTTGTTAAGATATACGAGAGTGAGCATCTCTCGAAGGATAATTCATTCTCTATTCTTCTCGAGAATATAGTCCATAGCATTCTTATAAAATTCGAAGTATTCATCCAGTGAATATTCAAGTGTCTCTCTTTCTGCTGCAGCAAATCCGTAAGGATTGAGCCATCTGAGTCAGATAGTAGGAAATCCAAGTTCTACATATGTATCTATAATATTCTTATAGTTCTTAAGTCCTGGCTTTGTCCACGTAGCGAGAGTCCCTGTTTTGTATCAAGTTTTTCACCGTTTCTCATTCTCTTCGTTAATGCGTTTAATCCAGTGCGTTACTCTTTCATAACTATCCCCTTCTTTCCATGTTCTTTGCCAATTATGAGTCTCCTTATCTCCATCAAGTGAAGTACAAATTTCTACTCAATGATCAAGAAGCCATACGAGCTTATCTTCAGTCATGAGGGTAAGATTCGTCACTATCGTGAAAGAGAGAACTTTTCGGAACAAATTAGCCTTCATGCGAGCATATTCAACGATGAATTGAACAACTTCCCAATTCACAAGAGACTCTCATCACTGAAATTCGATCGTCAAGGCCGGGGCTGAGGTATAAAATATAGTATCTACAACTTTTCTCGCTACATCTTGTGTCATATCAAGATTCTTAGCAGACATAGGAGCTACTGCAGCATGACAGTACTTACACTTATGATTACATCTCAGTGTCGTGACGATCATATGAAGGCTTGGACCATAGGCAAGGAACTTATTTTTTTTATTATATGAAATTATAGCTCTATCTTGATACTTTTCATTTTTTATAAAAAGTTTCTTATTCAGCTCATCATATTTCGGATTTCCGACTCCTATATTTCCTGCGAGATAATCCTCGAATTCAGCGAAATCAAGAAATGTATAATATCCAAATTCATTGGTAATAAGATACTTTCCATTTTTCATCTTTTTATAATAAAAAGGTGCGACTGTGGTCGCTGAAAAATTCTTTATTGAGGAAAGTGTTATGCTCATGCTATAATTTCAGAATAAATAGAAAGTGCACAATTCATAAACTCATCAAATACAAATTGGGGATTCTCATCATCGATAGAAAGAGTATTTCTATCGATGGTAATATCGTATCCCTCAAAATACTCCTGTGTTTGTAGAAGAAGTTCAAGAGAGTAGATACTATTGTTTATGTTGAAAGTTTTTTTTGACATTTTTAAGTTTACTCGGATCAATTTTAGGTTTGGATTGGGATAATTCCGATTGTGTTTCCATTTCTATTTCAGCAAGGATACGACTGATCTCTGCTTCATCTATTTTAAGGTCAGGATCATTCTCAATTTCTTTTAATATCTCATCGATATCTTTATCAAAATCTATCTGTGTATTTTTGGGTTCTACTGGGATCGTAGTAAAGTTCGGAAGATCAGCGTATGATCCAAGAGCACGGCGTACTATAGTTTCACGGATTGTCTTATTTTCTATCTCTATTTTATCTCTTAGGAGTGTAGCGAGAAGCTCATCGCTATACTCAAGTGCGAATACTTCAGCACTCCAGCGTTCTCATTCTTTCGGGTGTATTTGTACTATGAAATTTTCTCCCTCCTTTTGGAAAAAAAAATAGGCACGATCGAGGAACATATATGCAGCTTTCAAAATAATATTTTGTGGAAAAATTGATCCATCTACGAGAAGCTCAAGGCGATTATTTTGCGAATTTTGTGAGAGAAATGAATGCATAGGAAAAATATAACGCACCCATAATACATAAATTCGAAAAAAAAGAAATCAAAAGAAAAAGAAAATTCTCGACATCAATAGTTTTTTTATCATAATGGGCGGATGCACCTTCTTATCGACGTTCGTACTTCTTGCCTTTCGGATATACCGAATCTCTACTATGCTCAGATGTGGGCAGATATATGGCTTTCCTACCACAGAAATGACCGGATCACTTTTCTTGCTTTTGAGGGTGATCCTGTGGAAGGATATGAGTGTATCTTTCTCTCAAGAAATTGGGTACTACTTCAAAAAAAACTTGCTTCACATAACTATGGGCCTGATCGCATCGTCTCATTCTCGAAATTTCCTCCTATCGATCGATGAATTCCCTCTCTTCTTCATGTAGATGAGCTGACACATAAGCTCTATCCACATACTCAAGAATGATTCTTCACACGCTACAGGAGTGAATCACAGTATAAAAAAAATCTGAAATTTTCGAGCCATATCATTACCCCCAATGTGGCTATCAGAGAAACTCTCTGAGAACTCTATGGTGTAAATGAATCAAAAATCACTCTACTTCCCTACTTAAGTGCTTGAGACAAGAAAAAACATAGAGATCAGTCTATACTTCCCCATGGTATATCTGGAGAGTATTTTATCACCGAGTGAACTCCCTGAGATGAGTGGAATCCACGAGGTCTCCTGGAGGCATTTCAGAGATATATTCATGAAAAAAATGGAAATAGGCAGCTGATCATCATCTGAGATCTGTGAATAAATCTTAGTAACCTCTCTCTCCTCATACGATCTCATGGACTTATAGAAAAAGTAAAAATCCTCTCAGTCATATCACAAGAAGAGAGATCTCTCCTGTATGCTCACGCAAAGTGATGGATTTATATATGATACTACTATAGTCGGTGATCGTCAGTAGAGCTTGCAAGTTCATATGATATACCCCTCTATCTTTCAGATATATCCTGACTCATATGATATAATGGGGTATATATTCATCCAAATCATGTCGATACACTCGCTGATATACTCTCAAATTCGCATATGGATGGCATTTCTCATCCAAAAAATGATAATCAAGAAATCATGCGAGTCTATGCACGAATCATCAGTGAGTAAAACTTGCAAAAAAGATGATCCTAGATAGGATGGAAGGAGATAAAAACTCTCTGATGTAATAAAAAAATGAATTACTTTTTGCTAATTATAGAATAATCTACCCATTAATATTCAATCCTATGTCCAAACTCTTCGGCGTCAGTAAGACATCACAGTGAATCTCTGAAACACATACTACTCATCATGATTCTCATGATCATGACACACACGATGTGATAGAGGTAGATATGCATGATTCTCATGATCATGAGATCGATGTAGGACAGATAGCACTCGATGTTCTCGATCTTGCAGAAGAGATCATCATAGTCGCCCCAGTAGCAGGAGTCGATCCAAGTGAGATCGATATAGCTCTCTCACGCAATATTCTCACTATATCCTGAGAACGGACACATCAGCCGATTTATCTCGATGCGAAAAGAATGCTCGTAGAAGAATGCTACTACTGACCATTTTCTCGGTCAATCATCCTTCCTGAGAACCTCGCTTTTAATAAAATCAAAGCGACCGTCGATAATAATACGATCATGATACATATACCAAAAATTAGCTTTTTCTCAAAAAGCATAAAAATCGATCAATAGCCACTCTATTGAGAATTTCCGCAATAATTTTACTGTTCTTCTCCTGTTATCACTATGTTCTCCGATAAAAAATCACATCCCGAAGAAGGAGTCGCAAAAAAAAGTGTAAAAAAAATGGATACTCTTGTTACTGGTATGATTCTCTGAGGTATTATTGCGTCTATATATGGAGTCAAAAAGTTTACAGAAAAACATGAGCATGATGATGGTACTCATATGCTTCCAAAAAATACTGAATATACCGACGATAACAACCACCCCATTAAAAAAAGAGGAATTCTTTCTCGGATATTTTTTGGTAACAAATAACTATGTATCGATATTTATTGCTCTGCATCTGTGTAATTTTGTGCATAGACTGAGGGAGTGTATACTCTGCATCTCCCATTTATAGACCCAGCATGAAGGAGGTAGAAGATGCTGCGAAACCATGTCTTCCTGGATGAAATGGTATAGCGATACATGATAAATATAGCTGTCCCATAGGAGACTTCTCGGCTGGTAACGGTATATGAGTTTCGAAAGAGAGGATAGAATGTTCGATACAGATAGCTCTGAGCCTAGAAGCAATAGATAAAAAATCTGCCCTTTGGGCAAAACAACTTCAAACTTCAAGAGAAAAAGATGTCAACAAATGGATCGATGCTATACAAGTGCAAACAAAAACAGCAGATGATAGTTTCAGTAAGCAGTATAGTGAAATATGTAGTCTTACTGGATGGACGATCAGTGAAGATGGAAAATGACTCGGGTGTGCCAAGACCACAGACTTTTTTCCTGAGACTGCCTGCATGAATATAGTAAATCAAAGAGTAGCTGCACTCCAAAATATGTGATATATCCTCGCGAGCAAAGGAATAGCAAAAAGTTTTCAGAATGATAAAGATAAAAATCTCGATAAGATAAAAAGTGCTTATGATCTTATTTGAGATAAGTGGAGCCACTATAAACGTATCATGAGTAATGCTGTCTCTAAATTCACCGCCTATATCAAAGAAGCGGTAAAATGATAGTCCTTAGAGATATTCTCGCATATTGAGAAATATATACTTCCACTTCTCTGGATTCGACATATTTTTCGTCGGAGATGCTTCTTGTTTTTGTACCGTCGTGATAACTGCATTCACATCAATATTTTCATTAGCTCGAATATTTGCTTCATCGACGATATTGGTCACTTCTTCTCAGGGAAGTTTTTTATTTTGAGTCGCTTTTGCTACAAAGCTCTGATATGCAGGAGTACGTATATACGCCGTAAGTTCGATTTTATGGTCATTCCTATCACTAATTTGCCGGTTGATTGCTTCTAAGGTATCGACATAAGCATTCGTCTGATACTGCTGGAATTCATAATATCCAATGAGATACACCTCATAGATAAGAAAGAAAATAAGGCCAACCAGGATGTATCGAAAGTGGCTTGCCATAGAAGGAGCTTGCAAAGGTAAAATCTTTTCTTACAATATCCAAAAATACAATTTATTCCACTCTATTTATCAAGATTATGAATATTCGATTTTTCCTCCTTCTGCTTGTTGTTTCATGTATTACCATTATTGGGCTCTTCTCATGGACTGCATATGGATATTACCAGACAATCCATATGGATGATCCGATCGAGCCGACACTCTCTATAGAGTTAGGATATGGAAAAATCATACGTGGAGATATTGCTATAGATCTCTCCCTCGGCGAGTCATACACACTCAAAAATGCCGATACCATAGAAACGGGTGAAAATAGCGTGGGGATAGTCAAATGGCCTGATGGAAGCATCACTCGACTCGGAAGTATCACTCGAATCGTCATACAAAAGATGTATGTAAGTCAAGATTATTCGAGCATACAGATCGGATACGATATACAGCGTGGGAAGGCGTGGAATACTGTCATACGATTGCTTGTGGGAGATTCCTACTTCGAAGCTCGTCTCCCAAAAGATAATATCATCGCAGGAGTGCGAGGTACTGTTTTTGAAGTGAATCTCGATCGTCAGTATATTCAGGCTATAGAACATGCCACATATCTCACCGATAGATCAGGAAAGTCTCTTGATCTCTTTCCATGAGAACTCGTAAGTAGTGAGAATATATGGCTGCGTAAAGGCCGTGAATGGGTAGATACAACCTGGAATGACTGGAACACTCTATCAGACAAAACCTACGAACAGATTCGCTCCATCCGTATAGAGAAGTATCTGGATGCTCTCAGAGAAAAGACTCATTCTTATTTCTCCCTCGGTGAACTCACTAAAAAAATACTCTCATATTTCCCTGGTTTTGAGTCTATCAGAATCACTGAGTACCTCGGATCTGGCAATACTGGAAGTCTCGCAAAAGTCAGCGAAAAAACATTGCTCGAATACTACCAAAAAATCTCTGGGATTGCATCACCTGAGTACCGCGACATAATCCGTACGACCATCATATCAAATATAAATGAAAGTAGTACATCAAAAGAGCTCAAAAATCTCTTAGAACAATCGAGTCTCTGGGAAAGTATCGATGCGGGGAATATCCTTCCTTGAGCTGAAAAGTTCCTCAAGGAAAGAGGAATTGATACAACTGAATTCTCGAAAAAATTCAAAGATGGTATGAAAAATGATACAAAAAAAATCTTCGAAACTTTCTCTGGAAGCCTCGGATGATTCATTCAATTCTAGGAGAAAATCGAGAGGCATACTATTGTAATGATCCCAAGTACGATGGAAACTCAGAAGCCTATGAGAACCTTTTTTCCATATTCTTTCTCACCAAATCTATAAGCAATAGAAGCCTTGACGGTATTATTCGACATGACTGCAATAAGGATAGTCGTAGCAGCAGCAAAAAGAGGTATCGAGCCATCTTTTGCTCACTCTGACATAGTAAAATTCACTGCATCTACATCAGCAAATCAAGAAACAAGTCCAATGGCATAATTAATAAATAAAATAAAACGTTCTTTGTATTCTGGTGATATCAAATTTTGTGAAGCTACTCAGGCTGCTGAAAGAAATTTGATGACTAGAATAAGTCCGGCAAATTGAAGAGCTGGAAGCAGTTGAAATGGGCTCTCATACGTTCATCTTTTTTCTGCTTCTTCTACTGGGACTTTTTCACCTCTAGTTCATATAAAGTAGTAAGTCATCATTCCTGTAAGACCCAGAAACATGACACCTCCAGGTATCAAAATGGATCCAAGAATATTTGGATATATATATCCAGCTACTAGCACTACTCGTATAAACATAATACATGAAGCAAGGAGAGTAGCTACGACATAAGAGTTTCTATGCGCTGGATGTTCTTTGCTCTTACGTGTCAAGGCAACAGTAGTGGCTGTAGAAGAGATAAGACCACCGACAGCACCCGAAGCGAGGATTCAGCCTTTATCTCCGAGTGCTTTTCCAAGGAGAAAGCCAGTATATTCAACTCCTGCCATCACTACGACGAACATCCAGATACTGTATGGATTGAAAAATTTTGCTAGTAAAATAGGGTGTGTCCAGTCGAAACCGCCTGATGCAAACCAGTTAATGATATCTAGAATGGAGTACTTCATATCAGGGAGAAGTGGAAGTATGACAAGAGCGATGACTCAAAACTTGAGAGAATCTCAAAACTCTTGACGCGATAGACGACTCTTAAGTCTTGCAAAATAATCTTTAGCTGAAAGAAGGAGAAGGAGAAGTATGGCAAAAATAACAGCTGTTGCATATTCAGAAAGCATTGCTATAATTCCTATAAAATACGTGATAAGTCCGGCATATTCACTCGTAGCACCCATCTTATCACGATGAAATGATGCATACATATAGGATCCTAGTATAAATACTGCAGATATGATTGCTCCTAGGAGAATCCAAATTTTGGTATTAAAATAACTATCAAGCCATGTACACAAAGCTCAGAAAAACGCTATAGAAGCATAGGTACGTATACCACCGAATCATGTAGCTCATCCGATTTTTGATCCAGCCCAAGGAAGTTCACGCTCAGTGCCAATAAGTCATCAAAGAGCAATAGCAAGTACCACTCCTATGAAAATAGATGCGTCCATAAAAATTATATAAAAAATAAATTTTATTTATATTACCATACTGTGCTCAATTATACAAATTTAACCCTTAAAAAAACTCCATATTTATGAAGTTTTTTTAAGGGTTAAATTATTTTGAATTCTTTGCTTGGTAGAGATTTCGTCCCACACGTTCTATATATTTCTTATTTTGGAGATTCATGTAGATTGTTGTGGTTTTGACTTGACGGACCTTGAGGACACGACTCGTGATTTCTTCTGTTGAGAGAGGCATCTTTGCCTTTACGAAGATATCGAGGATGACATCGAGAACTGTACCATCTCTATATCCCCAATCTTTAAGAACATAAATACCACGACCAATAAGAACAAATTCATTATTTCGAATAAGCTCATTATGAATTGTCGATATTTTTACCGGCTCATTAAAGTATTCCGTGATAGCACTTGCAATATCAAGAAAATGCATTGGCTCCTTTTTCTTTTTGAGAACATAGATCGCCTTATCTTTGAGGGTAGAAGGATTAAGAATTTTCCATTTCTCAAGTCCGATAAATTTCTCTTCTCCTTTCACAATATCAATATATATATCCACAACAGAATCTATCATGATAGGTTCAACCTTCCCAAATTGTGCGAAAAGATTAATTTTAATCATTTCATAGAGGGTAGTATTCTCTATAATATCACCTTTCTTCTTGAGAATTTTTGTAGCTTCTTTATGGATAGATTCAATAAGTTTCTTTTGGATCTCAGGAAAATGATAATATGTAAGTGTACCAAGTTGTGGTTTTGATCTTTGAAGATTGAAATCAGCCTGAAGGAGGACGTCGATAATATTATCACTTGCAGCATCAGTAAAACCGATCTCTGCTATTATAGCATTTATGAGGCGATCACGAGTCATTACGCCCCCATGTAATTTCAGAATTGCTTCACCTGCTTCCTGGATACGCATGAGCGGACTTGACCTCATGATTCGACCAATTTTTTTGATGCCTACATCTTCAATTTGGCGAACTCGTTCACGAGTTATTCCATAGGTATCACCGATCTCCTGAAGAGTCTCGCGATTTCATATAAGTCCGATACGCCGAGAGATGACACTTTTTTCTTTTTCAGCGAGAGAATCGAGAATTGTTTGGAATATACTTGTAACGTCGAAGGAAGGAGTAGAAGTAGCCATAAAGAGTTTGAGGATAGTATCTATAATAGAGCGATATAGAGGGGCTGAACCGTGTCAATTGCAAAATAGAGAAAAATATTTCTATCGAAGGTATATAAAGACATACTATACTTTTTTTTTCAAAGTCAAGTTTAAATTGGCAAACTCATGTTCTTGTCTCGCACCTTTTCTTTCATTTCATTTTCTCATGATTCGAGAATGTCAGCATATTCGTCCAGATGACTCTGCTCTTTCTTATCGAGATAACTCATAGTTACAGCACGAGCCTTCTCACTCTGCGAGAAAAAATATGATATAAAAAGGAGGAGAAAAACTGACCCTAGAGCTATTTCTAGTCCTATTGCTGGCATGACTTCTTGTGAAGCAATACGAGCATATGCAAAAGATGTAATGACGATATGGATACATGCAACACAGAGCATTGCGGCAATAAATACGATAGCCTGAGCATCAGAAAGACGAAATGGAACATATCCACGAAGATGTTCTTTCTTTTCATGGGAAAGAAGGAAAAATAACATAAGCAATATGGCACAAATAATACCATAACCTACCCCTCAGAGATAGAGGGAAAATGCCCAATAAAATATTTCTTGTCACCCGATTGGTTTGAGTATAAGCCAGGGGAAAAATAGCGAAGTGAATAATACTATATTCGTGATCATAAGTGACTTTCCTGGGAGTCAGAGACGATATGTACCAAAGTTCAATCGAGAAAAAAAATTGAGAATCTGTGTTTTTAGTTTTCGATTTTTAGAATTTCGTATATAATCCATATTAGGATAGTTTTAGAGGGTAGATACTCACTTCCAGAAATATTTGCTGAAAAATGAGAATCCACGTTCCATAAGAAATCCTCATATGAGGGTATATAGATATTGATTTTTTGCAAATATTTATGCGTAATTCGAGACAAAATAGCATCATTATTATTATAGAATTTTTTATTGATATTTCGAGAAAAATTTGGGAAACTCTTCGAGTTTTATTTCTCGGTGAAAGGTGATCAGAAAAAGGTATACTCTGGAGTCTCCTGAACCAGATATTGCTCACTTGACCGAAAAAATGGAAAAAATATCCAACTGGAATCGCTATCGGTAGAGCTCTCTTTGTTCCTTTTGTTTTTCTATTTTCTCACTCGCGATCATCATGAGATTCTCAAAGAAAATAAATAATCATGGATTTACTCTCTTTGAGCTTATGGTAAGTATGACTATTTTTGGTCTTATCATGATTACGGTACTTGACTCTGTAGTAAATATTGGTATTGCCAGAACAAGAAGTGTCACACGTATCAGTCTTCTCGAGGAGCTCTATTTTTTTTCAGAAAAACTCGCAACTTCAATAAAAGATGGAGGGATTATAGACTATGAAGAATATTGGAATCGCCAAGCCGTTTGAACCGGCACAGCTACAGGTCACTACCTCCTTCCGAGTGGATTCTGAAATTATGGAAGTGGAGGTACACTCAATACTACAAATTATGGAGGATGATTCTACTTTTGTAGAAGCGGAGGGACTGCTCCTACAAAAGTAGGTACAGGAGGATGTTTGAATGGAAATAACTACTCTAATATATTTTGATGACCGGAAATAAACTATTCATGAAGTTATCAACGATATGGTCAATATAAACTCCAGTATACTGATTACAATGGAAACAATGATTTTGAAACACCCCTAGGTGATGAAGATGGTGACGCATCAGGAAGTATACGATGAGATGAAGATGACAAAGATATTGGTGATGGACCTCTCGTGCTCTCTGGATCTTCTCCAGAACTCTATCTCTATAATCCTCTTACGAAGGAACGTACATTCTTTCGATGGACATATAAAGATGACCCCGATCTTACTCCTGGTACATGCAACTATACTACCGGAAGTGGCTGTGTAGGAAATATTGAATTAATACGACTCAAATGACTTGATATCGGTATGAGTCATAGTGGGCAGAATCTTGAATCCTGAGTATTTGATGGTATTATAGATACGTGGATATGTAACGCTGACTGGCCTTGCACGGGTCCGAGTATCCCTGGTACTGTATGAACTGGTCGTATCCCTACATGAACTGATGCTGAGTGGATCAAGATGTTCCCAGACTATGTCGATGTTCGTAAACTTTCATTTGATATTTATCCTCGAAAGGACCCTTGGAGATCTTGGGCAGCAGTAGATTGCATCGGAGGATGATGTCCAGCATGATTTATTAGCCCATTTATCCAGCCATATGTACGGATCCAGATTACTCTCTGACTTGCATGGACAAAGAGAAAAATCATACGCTGAGATGATCCTACTATTACTATTTCTACTACAATAAGCCTTTCTCATACGAATATTGAATAAATTTCTCTCTATGTATATATCTAATAGGAATTGATCTGCTCTTATAGTCGCTCTCGTGATTATGACGCTCCTCACAATGATGAGTACGGTATTTTTCGAAAAAATATATCGTTTTAGTCAAAGAAGTGAATGAATTGAAAACTCAAATATCGCATACTACAAGTCTCTCAGTATTATAGAAGAAGCTCTTTTTACGGGATGAGTAAATAAGTATACGCCCTGGAATATGACTGGTAATAGTTATGGCTCAAAGACTACAAGTGGATCGACTATAGTCGTATATACAGGATGAACGACTATACCTCTCAGTGGAAGATGAAATAGTCCCTATAATAAGGATTATAATATTATAAGTATCGGACAACCTATACAGATAGTCCTTCCTGAAAGTATAAACTGGAATAATGTAAACTTTGAGTTTCGTGTTCCTATAATTTCAGGAAATACGAATACTGGAGTTACTTGATGAACTGGCTATATACTCTGGACACTTGCGTCGAGTGGGGTATCTCTCTTCGCAAGTGGTGAGACGAATATTTTTAAGTGATCAGATCTCAATACTCTAAACGTGAAAATAGCTAGCTATAATGGAACTACCAACTCTGGTTCTACTATGAATTTTAAAAGCTTCTATGATAATCCACCCTACTTATGAAATGGAACTGCATGAGGCAATTGTAGTGGATTTAAATGTACATTAAAGCTCTCACTCATACGGAATGTACCAACAACAGATGGAAGAAATATGTCCTTCCTTGAATACCAAATTAATTCATTTGGACCTATTCCTATTCCCTATCAGTATACGGATATTCATGCCGAGGGATACGCTTATTGATTTCTGCGTACAAGAGATATACAGTTTCCACAAATAACGACGAATACGGCCCTCGATTTTGCTGTACTCCAATAATGCTCTCACTCAAGATAGAATCCCCATCCGATGCCAATCAACGTATCGATAAATTTATCAAAAAATATCTTCCTGATGCTCCGCTTGGGGGTATATATAAGTGGTTACGTACTGGAAAAATAAAAGTAAATCGAAAAAAAGTAGATCAAGTATATCGCATCGTCGAGTGAGATCAGATCGATATACATCTCCATGAAGAGGAGATTCTTTGATTTCAGAAGAAAAAAAATCCTCATCAGCCGCTCATATTTGATAAACATTCAAATAAAAAAATTGAATCCTGTATTATCTATGAAGATGATTTTTTTCTCATTATTAATAAAGATCCTGGACTCAATGTCCATCCTGGGGACCACAAAACAAAAGAAGTATCGCTCATAGAAATGGTCCAAGATTATCTCTCTGGAAGATATAACACTCTATCATTCCGCCCTGCTCTCGTGCATCGTATCGACAGAGATACTAGTGGTGCGATCATGATAGCAAAAGACAAATCTACACTCGAATCCCTGCTTCTTCTCCTCCAGTCAGGAAAAATAGAAAAGATATATCATGCTCTTGTCATAGGTAAGGCTCCGAAAGCTCGCGATACCATCCGAGCTAAACTTATACGAGTAGAAAATGCTGAAAATGAATCAAAAGTACGAGTAGATGATTCTGGCCAAGAAGCAATAACACATTATCGTACTATTAATGCGAATATTCGCGATAAATATAGTCTTCTCGAAATAACTCTAGAGACATGACGTATGCACCAGATCCGTGTCCATATGGCATCGATCAAATGCCCTATACTCTGAGATAAAGCCTATGGTGATAAATCAGAAAATAGCTTTGCCCGACGAGAATATAATATTGTGAGGCAAATGCTCCATGCAGAGAGACTGAGATTCATACATCCGAAGACAGGAAAAAATATTGAAATTATCGCACCCTATCATGCCGATATGCTTAATATCATACATCCACAAGAAAAAAATATATAAAAGAAGTAATAGGAGATCAACTGTCAACTAGAAGTACCTGTTGATTTTTGATTTCTCTCTCGAGATATGATAGGCTTATGAAGTAGGGAGAAATAATTCTCTACACATATACCTATACCATACCAATGCATACCCATATAAAAGATCCTCTCAGAGAATACGAACGAAGTACCAAAAGAATAAACTTCTTCACATCTTTCCGAAGAACTCTCTCATATCTTTTTTCTTACCTGCTTCTTTCTGGTTCTATATTTCTCGTCCTTCTCGTCAGCCTCAATTATAGTGCTTACTCTAATCGTATCATAAACTGGGTGAATCCTGATGCACTCATACAAGCACGTGATGATGTCAATCATCTCCTCACTTCAGTGACGAGTGTATCTGCGTATGCATCTGAAGCTTCAATCAGTGAGAATAAGGAAGATCTCGATACTATAACGACAAAAATCCTCTCTTCGGATCCTTCAATTATATACTCAAGGGATTACGCCCCAAAAGAGCTCATGGCTGGAATACAAGAAAAAGATCTCAATGCTACCTTTGCTCTCAGTCCTTATGAGAATCGTATTATTATACCCAGAATTGGAGAGAATATTCCCCTCGTAAATGTCAGCATTGATAAATGAGCAAACTTTGAGACGATGCATGAAGTTTTTATGGAAGAACTCCGAAAATGAGTCGTACGATACCCTGGAACTGCAGAACCGGGAGAAGCAGGCAATGTCTTTATCTTTGGACATTCTTCAAATTACCCTTGGGTAAAGAGTGAATATAATTCTGTATTTGCACTCCTCGACCAGCTCCAAAATGGTGATGAAATCATCATCTACTACTTTCAAAAAAAGTATGTCTATAAAGTCAAAGAGCATGCAGTCGTAAAACCATGAGATGTCAAAACACTTGAAGCTCGCGATCATACAAAAAAAGAGCTCTCTCTCATGACCTGTTGGCCCATCGGAACGACTCTCGAACGAATGATTATTTTTGCTGAACTCGAAGAAGATTCTACGAAATAATACGATACCACTCACACTCTTTCATTATGAATGATAAGTTCACCTATATCATAGAAAATCTCTCTCTTGCCTCACCTACTCTAGTAGAGATGCTTCTTGGTGTCATTATTATGAGTATATTCATGGTACTTATACGATACATATTTCTCTATGGGTATGGATATAAACTCGTATATAAAGATATGAAAGACCTCCGCAAGAAAAAAGAAACACTTTCTGATCTCATCCTCATGAAGGATATACAGACTGAGCTCGAAAAAGAGATAGAACAAGCTATGCTTAAAACAACATTCCAAGGATAAAAAAATACTGCATTAATGCAGTATTTTTTTATCCTTTCTGGGGGGATAATTTTTTGGGAGATCTCTGCCTTCTCGGAGTCTTACATACTTCAAGGTGGGAATAGAGATCATATACAGAATAAAGTAGCATAAGAACGCCAAGAATTTTGAGTTCGATACCATGATAAGGAAATATCTCTAAAAATCCGATAACTGATGTAAGTCCAAGAACGGAAATAAGAGTGATACCACAGCAACTTGCTCCCGTAATGAATACAGAAAAAACTCATCACATAAGTCAAAGGAACCCCGAAGGTCTCTCACTTCAATCTCGTATACCAAATAGCATACTTCGATATACGATACCACTCAGCATAAGAGGAAGGAGGATAATGGCACACCATGAAAGGAAGGTATCAAAATAGGCATAAAAGCGACTCTGGTAGTTTGCAGCCACATAGTCAATTGCAGAATACTTATACCAAATAATAATAGAGAGAATTATCATGAGGATAAGTATGCTCGATGCAACAGGATTCTTGAGGAGTTTCTGAAAGTTTTTTAGCATAGAAAAATAAAAGATAGAGAAAGCATAGTATAATACTATTTACCAAAATTATTCTAAGGCTTGTATCATAATCTCAAAGCAAGCAAGTGCCGCCCAAACCATAGCAATAAGCTGATTATTTGCTATCTGAAATGCAAAAAGAAGACCCGTCATCAAAGAGCCTATAATCAGTAAAATACTCTGTCGAATACTGGCACTCATAGCCGAAAGAGTCACTTCTCATCGATAGTAAATCTTCTTCAGAAAAAAGAGAAACATCGAAAGTATACTCGATCAAGCCAAAAAAAGAGCAAAAGCCATAAGAGAGAAAGCGAGCTTCGTATCCAGTTCTGGATTTAAGTAAAATACGAGTAATACTGCCGAGCTCGTACTCGAAAGGAATATGATAAAAAGTATAAAAAAATATGGTTTTAGAGTCATGAAGTTTGACAAAAAGTGAAAAAGAGTATATAATTGACTGAAGCATTTTATGCAGTATATCTATTTTTGATTTCTATGAAAGACTTTTTCACAAGATATCGTGAGACACGGAAACACCAGTATATCCTCCCTGCAATTTTTGGTATCATGTTTGCTTTTGCGATCGTTGTCCAAATTACTAACACACAAATAGATCTTCGTTCTCTTCAGGCAAATGTGCTCGAGGCAGGTACACAAAAAGTAGTATATGAAGCTGACATTATTATGGAAAGGATGAATGGGGATCTTTCTTTTCGTATAGGAAAATCTGCACAAAATATAGAGACATTGAGTTTTTCTCTTCTCGGAGATCCAAATGTTCTCAAATGACTTACTACCTCATTTGAGAATACAACAATACAGAGCAATGAACCTGGAATTTTTCTCATAAAGATTGCACTAGGAAAATCTGTAAATGCCGGGGATATCCTCACTATTCTAACTCCTAAACTAGAATGAGCATCATCACTTGCTCTTATTGATGCTGGATTTACTAGTTCATGAGTAACATATAGTCTCTCAACCAAAGGGGAATAGACGTTTTCTTATTTTAAAAAAATGATCTTTTGGTCATTTTTTTATTGCTCTATAGTGGACTAACTTGAATAGTACAATCCTCTGTCACTGTCGGGCTTGTCCCGGAATCCGGCAATAAAAATGGGTTCCTACATGCGCAGGAATGACAAGAAAGAGGGCTTATGCAAGTTAGTATGCTATAAAATAAAGAAGCTTAGGAATTCTATCTGGCTCAGAGCATCTTTATATCCGAGGTCGAAGGTTTTTATTAAAGTCTGAGGGTCGTGCGTTAAGAGTCGTGCGGGAAGATTTCTATTTCTTATTAGGAGGATCGTGATTCCATCGTGTCGCAAAGATTCTATATCTTAATTTTGTTTTCGAGAGGTGTCGATCGCGAGGATATGAGTCGCGCCCATCTCGATAGCTTTCTCTACTGTTTTTGAAAAAGGGGCTCCGACTCCACCATCGATATAGTGTCTTCCTGAGATAGTTTTTGTCTTTCCGTAGACGAGAGGAACTGACATGGAAGCTTGTATGAGATCGAATATATCATCACCCCCCTCGTATATCTTCTTGTGAGAAATAATTTGCTTTCATATTTCTGATGGCTCTGGCGGTAATGTACCATTGTACATTCGAACCTACTAATTTTTCTACATGAAGTGGTTCTTTACGACGAAGCACTTCATGTATAGCATACTCAATGTTCATTATTTTCCATAACCGAAGAGGATTGATAAAACCTCGATTTGCAAGATGATCCGTCCATATATTTTTCATCTCAGAAAGCTGATCTGTAAGATAGTACATCGCTGATCCCGCTCAGCCTGAAGTCGCAATCATAATATCTGGTTTAAAATTCGGGAATTTTGTCCCGAGACCCACAAGGAATCCTCACGTATATGAGCATCTCATTCCTCATCCAGAGCATACGATTGCTATCTTTTTTTTCATGATCACGATTTAGTAAGTGAGATTTATTCCAAACCTCATCATCCCACTATAATCCCCTGCCGGAGTATTAGCACTCGGATTGACGCCATACTTCACTCGATACGTGAAGGTATTTTTTTGACCATTTGGATTTATATTTTTCACAACTGAAACGATATTTTGACTCGTGCCATGCGCAGTAATCGTACTCGAATATCCACTTCCGATATTTTTATCATACCCCCATCCTGTACTCCCACTATATACAGAGATAACATCTGAAATATATGTCAGATCTGTCGTGCGAAGCATAGAAAGATCGAATCCAGCACCGACAGTACGGATCGTCACGATCAACTCACCTGATCCAAATGTATCTACTCCAAGTGGAATATTTCCGATCGGATAGAGCGGAGCACTGATCGTCCATTCTATAGCATCGACATAGTATGTATAGCTTTGGGTCAGAGTATTTCCGAGTGTGTCAGCGATGATGATATCGAAACGATATTTACCATAAGGCAGATCCTGTACGCGAAGCTGTCCTGTAGAAGTCGTCGTCGTACCAGTGATAGACATGTAGCTCGGAGCGATATTTGTCAGACTCCACGTCGATCCTGTGCTATCCCAAGGATAGATTCTTCCGGAGAAGCTTGTTGGATCGATCGCAGATCATGTATCACTGAAATTCACGATAACTGTAAAATTCGATGTTGGGATGAGTGTTCATGATGCGATATTAATAGAATTGATAGATGGCGGCGTAGTATCTGTCTGGACACTTTTCGCGAAAGTGATATACTGCATATCCGCGATATTGAGAGAGAATTCCCAATTGGATCCTGAAAGTGTACCAGTATATGCTAGAGCTCCGGAATCAAAAACACCATCACCATCTACCAAAAGCATAAGTATGCCAGTAAAACCAGCTGGAACACTCGCACTTGGATACGCCACGATGATAGTCCCGATGTCTCAATTTTTCTCCTGAAATAGCCACTCACGAGAAATCCTCTGGTATCATGTTGGTGCATCCAAACCTGTAAAAGATGTGGTACTTCCCGCATCATTTCCCCACATGAGTGCCATACGATTTGTCGCAATGGCTGTTTTCGAGACGATGATGTCTCCAGTATTTGTTATTGATTGGGAACGATTTTGGTTCAAGGTCGATATATCATCTCGGGCGATACCAGCTATATTCTTATTAAATATTCATGCTCATGTTGCATTCCATGCAATTATACTATTGGAAAGTGAGTAATCTGTCTGTGTAGTTTGATCGAGGGTAATGGCGTATTTGATAGCAAAATATGATTCTACTTGATTTTTTTGGGCTGCCGTAAGGGCTGCCGGAAAAGTGATCACCTCCGCAAGATTCGTAAGGGTAGAATAGGTATTTACGAATCTTCAGATACCAATATTTGTTCAGATAAATGCTGTTGCTGGTAAAGCTCAAGTGAGAGTTTGTCGTCCATTTGTCGAATTTTCTGATGCTCATCCAGTTTGACGTATAGATGATGTAATCGCTGGGGTAGCTACCGCTCGTAGATTTGCCCCACTATAAAAAATTGCTCCATTGTATAGCTTCCATCTGTCTTGATTTGGAGTTGTTGCCCACTCAAGTGAGTTATTCACAGCAGTCTGTGGTCAGATAATAAATGCTCATCATGATCATAATTTTGTCACCGCAAATACAGATGCAGCAGCTGTCGTAATATTGAGGGTACTATTAGTATTGAGTGTCGCATTATTAAAGTAGACTGTTGGATGTCCATTGATACTGTTGGTAGAATCATAGGTAACTATTCCTACCCCTGTCACAGCATTGGCCACAGCACCGAGTCAACCGATATTTGTCCAGGTAGTTATCGTACATCCTTGTGTGGTACAGTTTGTACGATTATTGTTGGCTTGGAGCCAGAGACTTTCCCCAGCGATTCCCCCGGCATCTACCACCGGTACTCATCCTACCACTGAGTTCGTGGCAAACGCCATGTTGTTCGTCGTATTAGAGTCACTAGGATTCGTGAGAGCAACATCAAATCTCACACTCGTACCACTTGCTGCAAGAGTCGGTGTCACTGGTATACGGAAGGTATCAGTTCACAGTGGAGTTGATATTGTTGTTGTCTTTGTACATGTGACTCCTGTACCTACTTGGGCCCCACATGACCAGCCATTATCCACAAATGGGCTTCCTGGTCCTGTGATATTGATTGGCACAGTAAATATGATAGTATGTACTCAAGAAGAAGATGCATTTCAGGCATTAGTAACAGTGATAGGAAGCTGCGAAAGCGCACTGACTGCAAGTGGTCACTCCGGCTGACCGATACCCGGGATGAGATCAGGGACATTCGCAGCGACAAACGGAGCAAGAGTCCATTGTATAGTACCACTATAGGTTCCTGGGGTGGTACCAAAATCCCAATTTATACCATATCATAAATCAGCTGAAGCCGTTATAGTATTCGCAAAATTCGTTCCTGCAGCAATTTTTCCACGAACAGTATTGAACGGGCCTGATTCATATGCTGTCCATGCTTGTCCTGACATATAGCGAAATGCTGAGAGTACATTTGCGGTACTATCATATACACCGAACGTGAGTCAACCAGTTGATGTGAGATATCCTGTATCATTAGTATCTCCCCCAGCTACCGCACTATCCATACCATAGTAAAATCGTACATTTTGCGCATTGGTAGCAGGGATAATAACCCTCCATGACCAGGTGAGATGCTTATTTGGAGCTGTATGTGTCCAATCAATTACAACTGTATAGGTAAGTCCTCCGACTACTCTTGTCATAGTGGAAGTTGCTGTGTAGGTATTGCCATTGGTTGCTCCCGTCGTACTACTCGTGGTCCATGCGGTAAAATCATTTCCATATGTCGTAGCTCAGATTCTCAGAGTTGGCCAAGCATCCATATTCCCTCATGTACTACAGCCTGTGGCTGGTGGATTTCCTGTATAGATTTGGGTGAGATTATTGTAGTAGATCTGTGTTTGCGCACAGTCACCAACGATGATTCGAAGATCATTGGAACCAGCTGTTCCTCCTGATGGATTCATCGTGAAAGATGATGCTCAGCAGGTATAAAAGGAGATTTTTCCATTTTTTACAATAGCCTGAGAACCAGGAAGAGTAGAACTTCCATCAGGGTTACAGAGAGTAGAAGATGAGACAGAGAGTCCCCCTGTATGGAAATCTGTATCTCCAGCATGAAGCGTCAAAAGATCGACCACCATGCCTTCTCCCATATTCGGAGTAGCAAGAGATAACTTCACTGGTTGAGAAAAAATAAGATGTGTTCCAGAAAGTCAGAATTCAAATCCTTCTACCTGTGCTTCTGCTTGTCATTTTCTTATACTTCCTCGATTTTTCATTTTTTTTTCATACTTACTCTTTGCCTTAAATCTTTTGGCACTATCGAGTGAAGTGATATCTATAAAAGCCGTATCGATAATATCGCCTCTGAGCGTACGAATAATAGTTCCTGAAGATATTTCTACAGTAACCTCTCCTCGAGCAGTATCAATTTTTTTTTGATTCTTTATTTTTCTATTCACTTTTATTACTTGCTTCTTTTCATGAGGGAAGATAGTATCGAATACTTCTCTAGGTTGGATATCTGACATCATCTGTGATTCTAGGATTACTCCTGTATTATTTTCTGGAATAAAAGAAAATAAAGATAATGGGGTTCGTTGTGAAAGAATATTCTGTACAAATGGATCCGTAATAAATTCTGGCATTAGAACTTTTTTTTGTATCTCAAATACGCGCTGTTCGGATAGAAGCGTCATAAAATTATCCTCGAAAGAATCATCACTCACAAAAGAAATTTGCCCAGACTCATTAGTATCCGCATAAGATAAAGTTTCTGGATTCGGTAAGGGTGGATCTCATACAATATTTCACTCCAGAAGTCACGCCCGCATATCAGGCGTATCACCAAATGGAAGCTCTTCAAGACTATGAAAGCTTTCATCTGAAATACTCTCTGTCGCATGGAGAGTATGAGAAATGGAGAGAACCAAGATGAGTATATACACCGTAAACTTCTTCAGCATATTCTTATACTGCCATAAATCGTGATTCGAATCAAAAAAATCTCTTTTAAAAGAGATTTTTTCTATTGACGAATAAGTTTAAAATCTATAAGTTATTTTTTTGATTTTTTCCATCCTGATTCGATGATACGTATACAGTTAGGGACCATATCTACGATAATACGTGTAACATAACCAGGAAGTCGATCTTTTGACGAGAGAAATACAATATAACCAAAGAATTCATTTCCTGAAATCAGAGGATAAACATGTCCAAATTTTCATGATGTAAACTCAGGAATCTTATATGGGACATGGGATCTCCTGTTTGGAAGGTCTATCTTTTCATTGACTGGACTACCTCCATGGGATTCTCGGTACTTCACTGCAAAGATATCCTGAAGTATTTGATGACGCTCGATCCAGACAACATCTGAAAGAGAAAATGTATCCTTAAGAATCGTAAGAAGTGTGTGAATATTCCCAATGCTATGAGTCTCGAGAGCATCTACAAGAGCATATCCGAGAGTACGCTCAGTATTTGCTTCTTGGATTCGCTCATTGGTAACAGCAAGACAGGAACGCATGAGCATCTCATAAAACCTTGGATTGTCTTTGGCGATCAGTGCAATGGTTTTTTCTGTAAGAATATATACTGTTCATGGCTGCTCAGTTACGACCCGTACTGGTTTTTTAAAGGCTCCATAGAATATCCCTTCACCCATGACGCTCGGCGTATCGACTTCCCCGACCTGATGCATGCCTCAGAATGCACTCTCTGACCAAACAGTATACCAGCCCGTTGCAAATATATACAGATTATGATTAGATTCATTATTGATGACGATATCGCCCGTATGGTATATGCGTGATTCTATATGGTACTTCTCACAGAGTGAAAGTACAGATGTAAATAAATTCTTTTTTATCATAGATCAATGTGAAATTATTCAGTAAGCATAGCAAGACGAGCCTTATCATGAAGATATTTTTCTATGACAGAGCGTGTCACATACTTCCGCTTATAGAGATCGATGATCGCATCATCCATAAGGATCATTCCATCTTGTTTGGAGATTTCGAGTATAGAGTACATGTGATGTGTCTCTCCTCGAATGATAAGATTTCGGATAGAATCATTGTTAAGCATGACTTCTCGAGCTACTACGAGTCCTGTGCCATCTGCTTTCGGAAGAAGTACCTGAGAGACGATCGCCTTCAGAGCAAGAGAGAATTGCATACGAATCTGAGCCTGTTCATCTGGTGGAAATGATTGTATAATACGATCAACCGTCTGAACTGTATCATTAGTATGAAGTGTCGAAAATACGAGATGTCCCGTTTCAGCAAGAGTCACTGCAGCACGGATAGTATCGAGATCGCGCATTTCTCAGACGACAATAACATCTGGATCTTCACGAAGGATAGATCTAATCCCGTCAGGGAAATTCTCATATTGCTTACCGAGTTCTCTCTGATGGATGAGGGACTTCTTATTCTCATAGATGAATTCCACTGGATCTTCCAGAGTGATGATATGTTTCTGGGTATTGCGGTTTATATGTTCGAGCATTGCTGCCATCGTCGTCGATTTACCACTTCCTGTTGGACCTGTGATAAGGACGATACCCTTTTCTGCAATCGTCAGATCAAGCAGGTGCTTCGGGAGCCCGATAGATTCTGGTTCAGGAATGACTGATGGGATCATTCGCATCGCGATAGTGATACCACCATTGATAACACGTGATATATTCACACGAAATCGTGTGCGATTGCGCTCATAAGAAGTATCGATAGTATGCTCGGTAAAAGGTTTTGGCATACAATAACTAATAATAGTCGTTATATCTACTTCTGTGACCTTTCCAAAAGCAACAACGGGTGACATATCACCGACATGATTGCGTATATAGGGGTACTCTCCTGTTCCAAAATGGAGATCAGAGATTCTATTTTTGATAATATCATCAATAAGTGAATTAAAGCGTTCGATCTGCATAAAAGTGAGATGAATTAGATATGTACTTTCCTAAGCCTAGCAGATATTTTATCTCTGATCAAGTATTATGAAGATTTTTCATGAAAATCCCTCGACAAATCATAAAAAATAAACTTTCATGATTATTTTGACATTCTGAGTCGAACCAATAGACTCGATTCTATGAAACTCATCGTCGGTCTCGGAAATCCCTGAAAAGAATATATATACACCCGACATAATGTGGGGTTTATGATGATCGATTTGGTTCGGGAAGCCTGGAGATTCGAAGAGTGGAAAGATTCTGCATTCCAGTGAGTCATGAGTGAAGGAATGCTCAAGTGAGAAAAAATACTCCTCCTCAAGCCGAGTACCTATATGAATCTTTCAGGCGAAAGTATTGCTTCGGTCGTACATTTCTATAAGCTCGATCCAAGCTCCGATATTCTTGTTATTTCCGACGATATAGATATGGAGTTCGCGAAAGTGCGATATCGAAAAGAGTGAAGCCACGGATGACAAAATGGTCTCAAGGATATATTACTGAAAGTCGGTACGAACGAAATCAAGCGAATCAAGATCGGTATAGGACGAGATGAGCGATATAGCGTGAGTGATTGGGTCCTCTCAAAATTCAACAAAGAAGAAAGAGAATTACTCGAAACTGAAGTATTCCATAAAGTCACCGAATATCTCAATCCATAAATTACGTTTCAAAAAACTATTTTAGTATACTATTTTTTATGCTTCCCTCATTACTATGCGTCTCGACCAATATATATCTACTGCCTATGGATTCACTCGCAATAAATCTCAGCATCTTATAAAAAATGGGCTTATATCCATTAAGGAAAAAGTGGTAATAAAACCTTCTTTTGAGGTGAGCTGAGAAGAGCAGATTGATCTCAAAGAAGATAGAAGTATCGCTTGGGTCTCTCGAAGTGCTGGGAAGCTCGATGGATTGCTAGAATCTCTCGAATGAGCGAATATAGGTATTCATATAGATGGTGCTCATTGTCTGGATATCGGATCATCGACGGGAGGATTCACTCAGGTACTCCTCGAACGGTGAGCGCGTCACGTAGATGCGGTCGATGTCGGGACTGATCAGCTTCATGCAAGTATCAAAAATAATTTAAAAGTATCGAGTTATGAACAAACTGATGTTCGGAAGCTTGCTACCCCTCGTGAACCGTATAGGATTATCACAATCGATGTATCATTCATATCTCTCACAGAGATCCTCACCGAACTTTCACGATTCTCAGATGAAAATACAGAAATATTTCTTCTCTTTAAGCCCCAGTTCGAGGTCGGACGAGAAAATCTCCGAAAAACATGAGTGCCGAAAAGTGAGAAAATCATAGAGCAAGCACTCATAGAATTTGTCAGATCACTCCAATCAATGGAGTATAAAGTCCTATATCAAGAAAAAGCATCGGTCATCGGTGAGGCTGGAAACCAGGAATATATGTTTTTCGTGAAAAAAAGAAAAAACACTCTTGACATATAAGAAAAAATATATAAATTCCCCGGTCTCAAAACCAATACAAAAATGGAATACCCATGACCATTCTCCTGAAAAAACTGATCAAGTACCTGAGCATCCTCCGCCATACTTGGTCGGAAAAAAAGCTCAGACGGGCACAATTGGCACATCAAAAGGCACATCATCCCGATGATGACAGTACTTCTGGTGGCCCAGCAACCTGTGAGTACAGGGATCCCGCAAATTTCGGAGCGTGCTAAGCGCATCGAGATTGCATAAACTTCTGCATATCAATCTGCGGAAAGAAAAAAAGTCGCCCTTGGGGCGGCTTTTGACTAATAAAATCTCTATACAAATATACACTATGCTGCAAGGCGAGTCTCTTGATATTCATCAAGTGGAGCATAATTTCGAAGACTTGGATTAAGTCTTATGACACGAGCGACTGATTTTTGTTCTTCTTCTCAGCGTAGATAGAGGTGCAGATTGGGTGCTGAATTATTCATTGATTCGAGAATCCTGATATAATCTGCATCATCTCTCCTTCCTGCAGGACCCGTACCGATAAATACAATACGCACGATAGGATCGATAGCTGCCTGTATCTTACGGGTAATTTCTATGATTTTTCGCATCCTTACTTCATGATCCATATCAGCTATCTGGGCAAGCTCGAAGAGCCCTTCTCGAGATATATTTTCCCGATGGCCAGGATCAGAAACAAGTCAATCATCATAGATAGTCTGAAGTCCTTTAGCGACAGACTCTTCACTTCATTGCCAATCAAGATTTCATCATCACTTCTTCATATTTGCTACTATAGCAAAGAATCGAGACCTTATAGGTCAAGATACTGTATCGACCATACGTTCACGATGATAGACATGCCCGAGAGGTTTTGATCACTCGGGAAAGGCGCGAAAATCAGGAGAAAATAATTGACCAATCTGTCATGCAACTGATTTTGGATCAGGATTTTTTCCATTATCAGTCGTTGCACAAACAATATTAATGCCTTGTTCTTTCTCACCAGGATTGAGATGAGTCATATCAAAAACATCAGCTGTACGAATTCTAGAAATTGGCATAGTTTGACTGAAGTTAAAAAAATCTATTATAGATTTTATGGTTCGTGTGTCAAATTTTTACTTTTTTCATTTTGTTCGTATAATCCCCTTAATATCATTATAACATTACCCCTATGTGACGCTGACCTACTGTCCAAGCCCAGAAAGAAGCTGGCGCTAAGATCAAATCCAAAGTCAATGCCATCCACGCGAAGCTCATCGCCCTTGCCGCTGAGCGTGGAGCTGATCCAAAAAAGAATAATGCCCTTGCAGAAGCCATCACAGATGCTAAAAAGGCAGGAGTGACGATCGATGTGATCGAACGAGCGATCAAGCGTGGAGCATGACTCGATGAAAGCGAGAAAAAAGTCGAAGAAGTATTCTATGAAGGATATCTCTCTGGTGGGGTCGCGATCATCGTGCGGGCACTCACTGACAATCGTAATCGTACCGCACCGAGTATGCGACATATATTCTCAGCATATGGTGGGAATCTCGGGGAGACAGGATCAGTCTCGAACTATCTCTATGACTATAAGGGTCGTCTCATACTCTCGACTCCAGTAGATTTCGAATCGTTTGAACTGGCTCTTCTCGATACTGAGGCAGAAGATTATGAGAGAATTGAGGAATTAACAACAATATGGACAGATCGCACGAGTCTCGCGAGCGTGAAGAAATCTCTCGAAGGATCTGGATATACATTCGAATCTGGAAGTTTTGCTTATATTCCAAAAAACTACAGTGAAGTCACGGATTTCGATACTGCGCTCAAAGTCTACTCATTTCTCGAAGCATGTGGTGAAGATGAAGACATCGAAGCTGTATGGAACAATGCTGAAATATCTGATGCCCTCTGGGAGAAGTGCCGAGAAAAAGTCGAGGCAAGTAGATTCAGGACTTAGTAAAGTTATGACAAAATATTTCCTTCATGGTTGATACGTATGAGTAGTTTCTCCGAGAAATACTCAATTTTTCGAATCGATCATTCAAGAAGTAAAAAAAGATGAAATCTCTATCCTCTTGGTTCTCTACGCACGAGAAAAATCTCGATGGGAAGAAAAAGCGAGAGAAACAGAGAAAAGATTCCTTAGTGCGAGTGGAGATAAGAACCTCTCTTTCGCTATAGCAAGTGAGGATATCGTAACCTTCGAAAATCAAATACAAAAATCTGATATCATCTTCATTCATGGTGGTGACACTCAGAAACTTCAGGAGAAACTTATGGATATTCCGAACCTTGGGGGGCTTCTCTCTGAAAAGGTAGTCGCATAATCCTCTGCTGGAGCACTAGTTTTTTCAGAATACTATTTTGAAAACGATAGTAATACCTATCATAAAGGTCTCGGGTTTTTCCCCTTAAAAATGATCTGCCACTGGAAAGATCAATGGAATGAACTTGAAGTATTAAAAAAATTTGCTAGTAATGACCAAGAAGTTCTTCTCATACCTGAGTGAAGCTATATCATAAAAGAAAAGTAAAATCTCTTGAAAATCTAGAAAATGCTCTTATACTATTATTAATTAACTTTCTTCTTATGGCTGATGATCAAAATCCTCCTGGAGGACAATCCCCGGTAGCTCAGTGATGAGATCAGGGATGAGTGCCAATGCCTCCACCTCGTCCGAAGACCCCGAATGATGATCTATTTCAGAGATTTCTCGTGCATCCTCTGACGACTTTCGACGAAGCGACATTCATCAATCTTCTCGAACACTCACTCTCGCTTTCTACATTCGAGAAAAAACGTGTCATCGATGCTATCATGACGCTTTCTCAGTTTCAGATCGATGAGCTCGTGAAGGTATTCGAAGATGAGCGTGTAGAATTCCGTAAGCTCATGCCGACAGAAGGTGAGATCATCAAGTGACTCGTCGTCAAAGCACAAAATGAGTGGGAACAACTCAAGGATATCTATATCGAAGAGCTTAAAGCTCAAGTCGTCGCAAATGCAGACGCACAAAAAGCAGAAGATCTGAAAAAATCACTCGGACTCTAATACCTCCACCATGAATCACTCTCCTGAAAAAAACGATCGCCTCCCGATTTTATCGGGATTTTTCATAGCTATCCTCCTCATATCGACGATCACTTCGACAAAGATCATCGATATAGGATCACTCTCTCTCGACGGGGGGACTCTTCTCTTTCCTTTTTCCTATATCTTTGGGGATATCTTGACAGAAGTCTATGGATACAAAAATACTCGCAAGATCATCTGGACCGGTATGATATCGATGATACTCTTCTCACTTCTCGTGATGCTTATAGGTATACTTCCTGCAAATAGTGATTGGACCAATCAAGCTGCATATGATGCCATCCTCGGGACGACTCCTCGAATAGTACTTGCAAGTGTGATAGCATTTTTCATCGGAGAATTCAGCAATAGCTATGTCCTTGCGAAGATGAAGATATGGATGAATGGGAAGAAGCTCTATCTCCGTACGATCGGATCGAGTATAGTCGCTACAGGACTTGATACTGTCATCTTCATACTGATAGCATTCGTATGAGTGTTCCCGCCGAGTCTCATCATCACCCTGATCATCTCGAACTATATATGGAAACTCGGCACTGAGATACTCATGACACCATTTACCTATAGAGTGATCGGATATTTGAAGAAATCGGATAGATCGGATATCTATGATGTCCATACAGAGTTCAATCCCTTTAAACTCTGGGACAAAAAATAGACCTCCTTCCTTTTTTGGTGATTTTCGATATAGTAAGGACCATGTATATCTCCGTCATTCCCCTTCGACATAGCCTCTCGAAATATCCATATATCTACTTTGCCCCGGAGATGTGGCATGATGCTCTCGCACTGGGGTGTCTCATTGAGATCCCTCTCGGGAAACATATCGTCGAGTGAATCGTCGCAAAGATCGATATCCCTCCACCAGATACCATAGATCCTTCTGACATCCGATCTCTCATCCGAGTGATCGCTTCTCTCGAAATCATTACACCTTCTATGATCTCTATGATTGAGGGGATCGCTGATCACTACTTCCTTCTCATCCACAAAGTTGCTTCGATGTTTCTGCCGGCACCACTTCTTACAAGACTCGATAAAAAAAATTATATACTCGAGAGGCCTCCTAGAAGAGAGAATATAAGCGAAGTAATCCCGGAGAGGAAAACAGAAATACATCATTATATTGACGCTATATTTCGAAGGGAAGATCTCTCTTCATACATGAAACCAAGGACGGTCTTCATCTTTCCTGATGATATATTTCTCTCACTCTTTGCAGCTAAAAGAGAAGAGTCTAGCGATGAAGAAGTGGGTCTCATACCGACAGATCTGACCCCTGCAAGACGCGTCTCTGCATGGATCGATAGCTATAATGGAAAATATAGTATTATCTTTTGAACTCGAAGACTTCTTTACTATAATCTCTCGCAATATGAGAATATCATCTACATAGAAGATGCATTTGGCACCGAGCAATATACTTACCCGATCAAAATTCAAAATCTCGATATCCTCAAAGCCCTCGAACATACTGGAAGTCATACTCTCACTATAGTATCATCGACTCTCTCACTCATGACTCTCTCTTATTTCCAAAAAAGTAACATTATCTCACAGAGAAAATAACACTGTATGAAACACGCTCTCGAGCACATCATCACCCTCATCTACCATCACTTCCGCAGACTCGATCGCATAGGAATCATATGGTATATCGGTATTATTTATACGCTTTTTCTTCTCGGTATGACCTTCAAGTATACTGTCGTAAATGGCGAATTCTATAAAAAAATCGCCTATGACCAGCAGACGATGGTACTCCGAAACCCAGTATCCCGTGGATCCATCTACTCTTCGGAAGAATCTCTCAGATGAGTACTCAGTGTATCGACGAATCTCGGAAATCTCGCGATAGACCCTTCTCAGTGAGGATCGAAAGAGAAGCTCCTGACATTTCTCTCTGATATCGTATTCGACGAATTCTGTACCTATAATACTTCATGTATAGACTCTATGGGGAGCTATATCAGGGAGGATCTCAGCACCCAGAGCAATATCAGTGTCAGTGATCTCAAGAAGAAAATACGAAACTATCTCGAAGCCCGCATAGAAGCTCCGATGGAAAGTGTGGAAATCGCTCGAAATATCGATGAAAAAGCCATAGAAGTCATAGGAAGCTGGCAGGATCCGAGTTTATTTTTCGTCGTGAATAATCTCTATGTGAATCCGACCAAAGTCGCAAACAAAGATCTCCTTGCTTCTAAAATTGGGACTCTCCTGTCCCTCGATACAAAAAATATCCTTCCCCGTCTCGAAATCCGAAAGAAACAACATCTCGAAATCATCCGAAAGATGAATGTCAGTACTCGTGATGCGGTAATTAAACGTCTCAATGCGGAAAGAAATGCGATCAAAAATAAAGAGCTCTACATCGAGGATTCGATCGTACCATTTATAAAGATAGAGGATAATCTCGTGAGATTTTACCCTGAGAAGAACATCGTCGGGCAAATCACCGGATTCGTCGATGGTGAATGAGTCGGTAAATATGGAATAGAATGATATTTTCAGAATCTCCTTCAAGGAGATAGTCCAACCCAAAGAGTGATCAAAGATAATGCGAATCGACCTATCGATGGATACGTCTCTCGTGGACTCATATCGAGCAAGAACTGAGTCGATGTCACTCTCACGATCGATCGAAATATCCAGAAAGAAATCTCATCACGTCTTGCGGCGGCAGTAGAGAAGTTCCGTGCGAATAAATGAAGCGTGATCGTCATGGATCCCCATACTGGCGCTATAAAAGCTATGGTGAACTATCCTGACTATGATGTGAATAACGCCACGCAAATATATGATATGGAGATGGTCAGCTATGCGAAATACCGAAATCCCTATTTTGACCTTTTCGGGGTTCCCCTTTATGTAGTAGATACTCTGAGTGGAAGTATATTTGCCAATATCGAATGACAGCGGCTGAAGCTTCGAGAAGCTGAAACTGCTGATATACAAAACTTCAATATCACGAAGTATAAATATAAAAATAAATTCTGAGCCTGAGTCTATACCAATGATATCATCTCAGCATTCTATGAGCCTGGATCTGTATTTAAGGGTATCACTACTGCGATCGGTATCGATACAGGCGAGATCAAACCAAGTGATACATACTACGATAAATGATATGTAGAGCTCACCTATGAGTGAGGACGATCCTCTCGTATTTCGAATGTCGCATCACAATGTACCGGTCGTCATACATACCTCCACGCGCTCGATTGGTCATGCAATGTCGGTATGATATCGATCATAGAAAAGATTGGGCCTTCACTTTTTTTTAAGTATATCCAGGATTTTGGATTCGGTACGAAGACGAATATCACGCTCGATGGAGAAAATTATTCACAGATCTCTCCCTATGAGAAATGGTCTCGTACACAGTTTTTCACGATGTCATTCGGTCAAGGTATCAATGCAACCATGCTCCAAATGGCAGCAGCCTACTCAGTACTCGCCAATGGGGGCGTCTATATGGAACCCCATATCGTCGAATCTATCACCTATCCCGATGGGAAGAAGATCGATACTATACCCACCCCTATCCGACGCGTGCTCAAAGAAGAAACATCACGTATCGTCACCGCTATGCTCGTCGATGGGGTGAGAAATGGTTTTGCAAAGAAGTGATGAGTCCCCGGATATACGATCGCAGGAAAGACAGGAACCTCTCAGATACCATATAAATGAGGCTATGAGAACCGTATCGTCTGACAAGATGTCGGACATACGATCACTTCATACTGAGGATATGCCCCTGCGAATAATCCCAAATTTGTCCTCATCCTCTCGATCAATCGACCTCGAACCGATCAATACTCAGAAAATACTTCATCAGCACTCTTTGCTGATATAGCAAAATATCTCCTCGAATACTATAAAATCCCCAAAAATGGAAGTGTCTAGAAAAATCGAAAATAGGCCTCTTTAAAGGATAGTTGTGCCGTGATAAAATTTTCTTTGAAAGCCGTATATCCTCTCTGATCTCGAGGACCATTTTTATTGCGGAGGTGATCGAATGATAGATATTTATATCCTTGCTCATATGAATTGGAAAACCACATATCCATAAGTCCTGTCCCCGCTTGGAGGTCGTAGGATTTCTGGTCGGTGAAAGCGACAAGATGGACAGAGTGATCTCCGAGAAAGTCATGGACTGCAAGTCCTCATATGACCTTGCCAGCAGGATTATACGCGAGCCACTGTCTGACTTTCGAAGCATCGAGTGAGACCATCCGTTTATAGTAGCTTATGTACGCAGACTTATACCAGTGTTTGACCTTCGTAGTACGAAAACCCTGAGCAAACTCTTCTGCTGTGACGACTTTCACAGTCGCACCAGAAGCGAAAAATTTCTTTCGTGCACGACGAGATCGATCATTCCAGGAAGCGAGATAAGCAGGTGTCGGGAGTTTTTGTTGGATAGGATTCTGTCAGCCTCAATCTTTTCATACGCTGCTTTCAGGGTATATGAGCTCTGAATAGCCTGTCTCTTCGAAATGATCCGTGAACCAAAGTCGTCTCCAAGGCTTCTGGATATCGACCTTTCCATAAGGAATCCATACGACGAAAGCATGCTTGAATCCTGTAGCTTGCTTAAGTTGCTCGATATCTGGCTCATACGCTATCCTCTCATTTTTGATCACTCAGAACCAGTTCCCGAATATCTTCTTCTTCCAGGCATACTGTGGAGGATATGCAATATCGAATGTCGCGAGTCCACAGGTCTCGAGATAGGCT
The DNA here is from genome assembly GCA_031386685.1 of Candidatus Altimarinota bacterium. Taxonomy (GTDB): domain Bacteria; phylum Patescibacteriota; class Gracilibacteria; order BD1-5; family UBA2023; genus JAGOMW01. The sequence continues at coordinate 50,114 of JANNCQ010000067.1, forward strand.
CTATAGGTCGACGAAGCAGTACGGTGATAGTAGAAGTCTTGAGGATATTGTTCTTTCGGGATTGATGTCATAGAGAGATACTATCAGAAAATGGAAGAAAAGGCAAGAAATAGACTATATGACTTTCTTCGGAAGAGTCACTTTCTCCTCCCACTGTTTCTTCCGAGAGACAGCGTTCTCAGCAGCATCTTGCTCTCATTTTTTCTTGCTTGATCCCTTTCCTTCTCACAGTGTGACTTCACCCAGTGAAGCTGATATCACATAGAGCTTATTGTGATCAGCTCAATCCTCACTCATGATCGTATAGGTCGGTGTGATACCCCAGATTGCCTGAGTATACTCTTGGAGATACGACTTCGGATCGACATAGAGCCCATGGGCCAAGATCCTCGGGAGAGTCGAATATACATGTTCGAGGATGAATCACTTCACGACATCAAAACCCTGATCGAGATATACTGCCCCGATCATCGCTTCGAGGGTATTGGCGAGGATATACGGATTATCATGACCGAGAGCGAGGGACTCACCTCGAGAGAGCTGGATCGCAGGAGAAAATGAAAGCTTACTCGCTATCTCTGCAAGATTACGACCTCGTACGAGGGCTGAGCGGATATCGGTAAGCTCTCCTTCTGTCTTCTCTCTGAATTCATGAAAAAGTGCTTCTGTCACTATGAGTTCGAGCACCGCATCTCAGAGATATTCGAGGCGTTCATTGGACTCTTCATATCATACATGTGCTTCATTGAGCACGCTTCGGTGGATACAAGCGAGGATATAGAGATTTCTATTTTTCGGGAGAATCTGGAGAGAAGAGAGGAGTGATCCTACCTTCGCTTCAAACTCTTCACGATCATAGCGAAGAGGAGTGCGTGGCATAAAAGAAAGGGTTATAAAAAATTAAAAGTATGTTGTAAGATTGTTGTAAAATTTTTAGCTGTTGTGATATATTTTGGCTTATAGATAAATAAATCGAGCATATGAACTGTTGTTGTAATTGTTGTTATTGTTGTTATTTTTTAAAAACATAACAGCCTTTTTATCACATAATTTGAAAGTATCTTTACTTAATATCAAAAAGAAGTATTAGTCTAAAGATTTTCGATTCTTATAATATTCTATAATTCTATTCCTATTCTCATTCTCTTGGGCTCACTTATGATAGATTTCTATAAATTCTATAAACTCGATTGTGTCGCTCGTAATATCATACGCGTAAATTATTCTTATTCCACTTTTATTACTATTTTTGGCTACGGAATAACAACGAAAACTTCTTACTTTGTATATAGGAATTTCTATTCCTTCCCCAAGTCAATTTATCCTCACAATATCACCTGTACCTATCCCTGTAGGAAATAATTTAAGAAAGTCTTTAAAATCATAGAAATCCTTTTGGAGAGAAGGGTATTTCTTCTGGAGTTTTTTGAAGTCTTTCTCAAAGATTTCAAGCATGCGAAATTCTTTAATCTTCATATACCTCTGGTGGTCTTACTGAATATTCTGGAGTACGATAAAACGCAAGACCATAGCTAATAGAAGACCCTATTCATTCTGTCGCCTTGTACGGAACATCTTCATGAGAATGGTTACTGACCCAACTTGCTGTTTTATCTGAAAATTGATCAATAACTGCATCAAGTTCTTGTATTTCAAGTGCTGAAAATCAGGAAATATCTGGAACAGAAAGTGGTGAGAATCGATCTTGCTCATACCCCTGATATATACTCTTAAATGCATGAATTTGATTATCTTTTACCATCTCAGTTATTACTCCTTCCATAACCGATGGTACCGGACCAAATGGCATTTTTACATATGTAGTATTCGTGATAGATCTCTCGCCATTCCTTTCATAAAAATTAAAGTCAGCAAAATAGAGAAGCTTATTCAAAATAGTTTTTCCGATATTTGGCTTCTGTCCGCATCGAGACAGAATATAGAGAAATGTCTGCTTGAATTTATAGTTCGGATCTGTATCGACATCAGAGACAGTAGGTTCTAGGGTAGGGGTATGCGATTCAGTAAAGCCCGAAATCGGTATCTCAAAATTGAGAGATACTTTATGAAGCTCATCATTTCGAGGACTACGCAGTCCATTCTCAGTCTGTATATATGTCACACGACTCACTCACATGATACGAGCCATTTCTTCTTGGGAGATACTATTCTTTGTCCTGAGCCACTTGAGCCTCTCGCCGATGGTGGAAAGGTGTGTAAGCATATGTAGGATAGTTATGTGCGTGTACTATATAGAAAATCCTCTCAATTGCAAGTTATTTTTTACTTTTCGTATAGAAAATATACATATTTAAAGAATAAATGTAAAAATCTATTGCATTTCATAAGGAATAGATACAATATGAAGTGTAAGTATTGAGTGTTCAAACACAAAATATGGTCCACCCGATGAGGTGAACCACGACGAATACAAATATTCGGTCCTGAAAGACGAAAATATATTATTCAAAGTGGTTAAGAAATCAAAACTTTTTATTTCTTAACCCATAATTTCTATGGCTAAGTCCAATCAATGGGTCGTCAATGCGGGCGATTCATGGGGAGTCAGGAAAGAATGATCTGATCGTCTCACTGCGAAGTACGATACTCAGAGAGAAGCTATCGATGCTGGCAGGCAGATAGCTCGCAATCAATGAGTAGAACTCTTCATCCAGTGAAGAAACGGACAAATCAGAGAAAGAGATTTTTTCGGAAATGACCCCATTCCTCCACGTGGATAGCGTAGTAAATCCCGCTTTATGCGGGATTTACTACGCCCTCAAAAATCCCAGTTCATACACCATCGGTCTGAGTTTATCTCCAAAAGCTCGATATGCTTCTTCAAAATTCGTGAAGCTCACAGGAGGATAATCACTCGTCTCATTACGAGATTTCAGAGCATTGCGGATCTGATACCATCCGACATCAGAGCGATTCAGCTTGTACTCTTCTCTCACAGTATGGGTATCTCTCTGTGAGAAGTACGCTTGCCAGAGCCTTCGTCCTTCGTCCATCACGACTTGTGCTTCGGGAGACAGTTTTGTATCTGAGAGATACTCGACCATGAAGTCCGACTCGAATCTCTCTGGTGAACCGACTTCCGTTTCCGTGAATGGGATAAAGTGATTCACGATGGACCACTTTCGATCATTCCATTCGAGATCATCGGCTGAGGCAGTCAGATTTGAACCATTGAAAAGCATCCATATGAGGCAATCATTTTTAAACTCAAATGTGAGTTCTCATGTCGGCTGGAGAAATTGATCTCGATCATTGATCCATGTCGGCTTAATGAGTCTACGAACTGCGAAAACTATAGAAGCTTGCCAGAGATTCTCAGGAGTGACAAAAAACGCTCCAGCGCTACAAAATCCAGAAGAAAGCAATGCGGTGAGTGTAGAAGTATGTTGTAAATCATTTCAAGCACAAAGCATGCTTCCAATGGCACCATCAGCCCATTTATCTCATCGAACATCTTTGGTATTGGTCGTAGGTGTTATGGCATTCTTGAGAGGAAGAGCATCTTCCTTGTTACTTCGAGGTCGTGTGATCCATTCACTGAGGAATACACTACTTGGTAGATTATAGAAAGTTTTTTCTCCTATCGGTTTTGCATCTTTATCAAGTATTTCTGTACTGATCTCTCCTATTTGACTGAGCGTGCCATCTCCATGACTCGTTTGCCACACGAGAAATCCTATAGGAAAATTACCTTTTAGTCCATCAAACGCTTTGCTATGAACGATAAACCCACTGAGATAATCAGAATCCCATGATTTACGGAATTCTTCAAAGTTGGGAGCATTGATATATTTGAGTGTACTAAACATCGCAAGTGTCGCACTTGGAAGTTCTTTCTGGATACGGACAAGGAACTGTATAAATAATTCTCTTTTCGCATATCATGAAGTATCCATAGTGCTCGCAACTTTGGTTTTTGCGACTCAGATTTTATTCTCAGCACCTTCGTTGTCCGTCGTATTATCTGCATTCATCGCTTCCGCATACGGCGGATTTATGAGCACCAATATTTTTTCTCGTCAGCGATAGCTTTTCGGAGTCTTTCGGGGATTTTGTTCGTGAGTGAGTAGTCAATGTGACCATCACCCGAGATATCATCATTGAGGTAGTCATACTGGAATCTCTCTGCTGCGACACACGTCTTCGTCGCCTTCATCGTATCTACATCCGCTTGATCGAGCGTCGACATGAAGATATTTCGAGGATTAGAGTCCTTCACTTCGAGATTCCCGACTCCACAGCACATATCCCAGACGATATATTCCTTTTGCCAGTCATCCCCGAGAGTCGCCGTGAGAGTATCATATGCCTTGTCCACGACATGGAGGGGTGTATAGTACGCTCACTTGAAGCTCCGCTCATCGAGGGGAATAAGTGAGTCTCTTCTCTCAAGTAAATAATTTCGATATTCAGCCTTCGGTGGTTTGTGATAGATTTGCCAAAATTGTCGGTATCACTCTTTATTTCCGAGATCATATACTTTTCCATTCATAAGAAATGAAGGACTACCACCGCTCCGATGAATAAGCTCTGCGCGGAGATTCAGGTGTGTCGAGCTCGTCCCATCATGCATGATATCCGCGAAGAAGAGAAGCGCATAGTCTTCTTCTTTTACTCATGATATTTCCTTTCCGATTTTCTCTACCCATTTATCGAATACTTGTTTGAGATTATCGGGCGTGATCTGCGTACGGATGATATCCCCCTTCTTAATTGCATTTTTCACTGTCTCCATGAACTCTTTCTCATTGTGTTCGATATTGAATGAGACGAAATGTGTCCCGATATAAGCAGAAACTGTATCGAGTGCTTCTTGAGTATAGCCAGTTGCAGATTTTCCCCATTTGATGGTCTTCTTTTCGAGGAATGGGATGATATCCGCCGTCTTCATGATGGCAGCTTTCCTCGTATCGATAACTCAGAGAAATGGAGGAACAGTGCGCCCGTGATTCAGGTGATCCTGCACATAGTGGAGGAGCTGGGTGAACATCTCATAGGTCGATGTTCTGTATCCATCTTTCGCTTCGAACCAGAAATCATCGGTGCGAATATCGACGAGACCTTTATGATGATCTTTGAATCCAAGTGCTTCTATATATGCATCTTTGACATCTTCTTCACTGGTGGCTTTTTGGAGTTTTTCGTAGAGAGACATGGGGAAGAGTTATTTTCTCTATTCTATCCAAGCCCACTTTTTCTCCAAACCAAAAAAATCCTCCAGAATTGGAGGAAATGATTAGTCAAATACTCGGAACTCTATGGATTTAAGATTGCTCAAAAGGTTCTCTTTATCCTTGAGGAATGTCGAGAGCGCTCAATTGATAAACATACGCCCCTGATCATCAGAGAATCGCTTTGTAAGCTCGATAGCTTCATTGACCGCTACAGCCTCAGGGATAGCGAGATCAGGAGCATAGAGAAGCTCTGAGAGGGTGATCATGAGGATGAGAATATGGATGACCGGGATTGTCGCAAGCTCAAACTTCGGAGCAAGAAGAGTAATAATCTCAATGAGCTCATTCTCATGTGAGAGGACTGCTATTTCGAGAGTATCTATATATGCCCCTTCGAGTTCGAAACTATTCTCTTCAGAAAAAAAAGATACCATAAATGCATCACGACTATACGTAGGTCCAAGTTCAGAGCGAGCATAGAGGGACTGGAGGAGGAATTCACGACTACGACGGCGAGAGAGCATAGAAGAAACTATTAAATAGACAAAAAGAGTATAGAGAAAAAGTGGGAAAAAGCGAGAGGAATATTTTAAAAAACTCGTCCATTCGGACGAGTTTTTTAAAACAAGAATTTTAACCTCATCGGTGTATTGAATAACGCGAACTCGAATGAAAGATATATTACGCACGTATCTTCGTCGGAGTGACACTTCGTCCAGTACGGACAGAATATACCTTCTTTCCTTTGTACTCTCCAGTGATCGGAGAAGCGAAGTGAGAAAGTGCTACTGCCTTACCTTCAGTATTATACTGGAGTGAGACACCGTCTTTGAGGCGTTTTGCATTGAGGCGCACCCATGCTGAGTAGCGTCTTTTTCCGCGGACTTTCGAGAGTTGCTGTGGAGGAGAGATAGTCATATAAGAGGAGATTTTAGATTTTAGATTTATGATTTATGATTCGATACAGTTTCATTCTAGAATCTGTAATCTCGAATCTGTAATCAAGAGAAGCTCTAGGCAACGGAAACATAGATGTCACGATACGTACGTCCATCGAATCGGACACGGCGCTTCTCTTGGAATGAGACAACTCCATCACGCACAGCGAAGAGAGTAAAGTCTGTTCCCTGTTCTACACCACTTCCAGCCCAGAAAGAATTCCCTCTCTGACGTATGATGATGTTCCCAGAAATAGCAGGCTGACCACCATAGATTTTTACACCGAGTCTTTTGGCTTGTGAGTCACGACCGTTGGTGGTCGATCACATTGCTTTTTTATGTGCCATACTGTTGAAGTTAGATTATAGATTATAGATTATAGATTATAGATTATAGATCGAGAGTATTCTATTTCTAGAATCTGTCATCTCGAATCTGTAAACTACTACTTGTTATTCGCGTATCGAGCAAATGCCTTATTGGCTTCTGCCATCTTATAGACATCGAGCTTCTTCTTTACAGCAACTCCAGTCTCAGTAGCAGCATCGATGAGCTCTTGAGCCAGGAAGTGACAGAAGTCTTTCCCACTTTTCCCACGTGCAGCTCAGAGGATCCAGCGAGTGGCAAGAGCAAATGAACGACCTGGAGGGACTTCAGTCGGGACTTGGAATATAGCACCACCGACACGCTTTGGACGACATTCAATCTTTGGAGAGACATTATCGATAGCTTTGTCGAATACTTCTTCAGGATTCGTATATCCCTTTTGGCGAAGGATATCGAAGGTCGAGTTAATAATCTTCTGTGCGAGGGTTTTCTTTCCTTCCTTCATGACATAATTGACGAACTTCTTGAGTCGCTCGTTTTGTGTCGAGAATGATACGCTTCCTTTGGTACTCATAAAATTTATAATTGATTAGAAGATGAGAGATGAAGTAGCCTCAGCTATGATCCTACTTCGTGCAACTCGAGGTTTCTGTCATATCGAACGAATGTGAGACATCTTGCCCTTTGACAGGATTCCTCGCATCCGCCCGAAATGGCAGGATGACACACTATTATTTCTTTGCTTTTGGCTTCTTGGCTCCATAGAGTGAGCGAGACTGACCGCGCTTATCGACTCCCTGACAATCGAGAAGACCTCGAACGATATGGTAACGTACACCTGGAAGATCCTTCACACGGCCTCAACGAATCATCACGACGGAGTGTTCCTGAAGATTATGACCTTCACCTCCAATATAGGAGATGACCTCATATCCATTGGTGAGACGTACCTTCGCTACTTTTCGGAGGGCTGAGTTCGGCTTCTTCGGGGTACTCGTGTACACCTTGAGACAGACTCCACGTCGCTGAGGAGCAGAGAGAGGAGAGAGAGTCTTTTTGAGGGAGTTCTTATTGAACTGTAGCGCTGGAGATTTGCTCTTACGAGTAGGATCTTTTCGCTTTTTACGGACAAGTTGATTGATTGTAGTCATGGAAGTTATTTAGATTTTAGATTTAGGATATTAGATATGAGATTCGTGACAGTACTATTTCTAGAATCTGTCATCTGGAATCTATAAACTCTATTTTAACGTTTAGACCAAGAACCTGCTTTACGAGCCTTATGAAGACCTGGTTTCTTTCGCTCAACCTTACGTGAGTCACGTGTGAGAAATCCAGCTCCCTTAAGAGTTTTTCTGAGATTCTCATCGACGACGACAAGGGCGCGAGCAACGGCATGGCGAATTGCTTGTGCCTGTGCTGACTCGCCTGATCCAGATACTTGGATATCAAAATGGAAAGACTCATACACTCCTGCAGTCTTGAGTGGAGAGTATATCGCAGAGAAAAGATCTGCTCTTTTAATATAGGTTTCGAGGGGCATACCATTAGCAGTATTTGTTCCTTTACCTTTATAGAGACGGATCTCAGCGACTGCTGTCTTGCGACGACCGACTGCGTATGCGTATTTTGCTTCTGACATAAAAAATAAGTGAGTTAGGCGGATTATAGGGTGATAGCTTCAGGCTTCTGTGCTTCGAAATCATGCGTAGTACCGACGACGAGCTTGAGGCGTTTTGACATCTCATTCGTGAGACGATTTTTCGGGAGCATACCTTCGATCGCATGACGAAGCATATGTGTCGGGTGCTTTTTCTTCATTTTACCGAATGGAGTCTCCTTGAGTCCTCCCATGTACTGGGAATGTGTACGATACATCTTCGCTGTTTCTTTTGCACCAGTGACAGTGATCTTATCGGCATTGAGGATAATGACATTCGCACCATTATCGATATGTGGAGTATAGTCGACACGATCTCGACCTGAGATCATACGAGCGATAGAAGTAGCGAGACGACCGAGGTTTTTCCCCTCAGCATCAAGGACGAACCATTTGCGTTCGTTACCGGGAATTGCTTTTGCGACAAGAGTTTTCATGGGAGAGATTTTAGATTACTGATTTGAGATTACTGATTTGAGATTACAGATGGGAGATAGTTCTATTACTAGAATCTGTAATCAATTTGAGTTATACGAGTTCGATCTTTACAAGCTTAGCATTATCACCATCACGATACTTAATCGGGATGATGCGAGTGTATCCTCCCTTCATCTGGGCATAGTTCTTCGCGAGTGTGAGTAGAGAGACGCTTGCTTCTTTGGTGAAGAGTTCAGCACCGATCATACGGATTTTATTGTATTCTGTATGAGGTCCTTTCGCAACTTCGATCAATCTATGAGCAGCTCACTCCATAGCAAGAGCACGCTTCTCAGTCGTCTCGAGACTCTTATGAGTGAAGAGACTTGTAAGAAGATTTCGGACTACTGCCTTTCGGTGATTGGTGTCTTTACCATTGAGATGAAGATGTTTTTTGACTCGGTGGCGCATGATTTATAGATTTTAGATTTTAGATTTTAGATTTTAGATTCGTGATAGTTCTATTGCTAGAATCTGTCATCTCGAATATGAATCACTTTAGTCGTCTCCAAGAAGTTTGAGACCGCGACCTTTGAGAGCCTCTCTGACTTCTGTCATTGCCTTCTTTCCGAAACCTTTGATCGAAGAGAGTTTTGCTTCTGTACATTTTGTGAGCTGCTCGATAGAGAGTATATCTCAGTTGACGAGAGCATTGAGTGTACGCGGTGAGAGTCCCATGATTTCGATCGGAGTATAAGTCTCCTTTTCCAGATCTGCTTTGACTTCTTGTTTCTCACGTTCGATCACTTCACGGATATCAGAGATGAACTCTCCACCGACTTGTAATTTCTCTTCATTGAAGAGAGAGAAGTATGATTCAAGCATTCGGCTCGAGAACTTCATGACTTCTGAAGGAGACATGACGCCATTAGTTCGGACAGAAATTTCGAGAGAATCAAGAGAAGTGAGCTCACCATAGCGAGTCGTCTTGATTTCATATTTTACATTTTGTACAGGAGAGAAGTTCGCATCGAGTACGAGAACTTCCACATCTTCTTCTCGTTTCTTAAGATCATCGATAGACACATATCCGACATTTTTCTCGACTCGAAGCTGCATAGAGAAATCAAATCCAGCATCAATAGTCGTGATATAACAGTCAGGATTGAGTATCTCGATACCTGTAGGGCACTTGATATCAGCACCAGTGACAATACCTCCTTTCTTTTTTGTAAGGGTAAGCCATTCAATATCAGTAGAATCTTTTTTGACGACGAGAGTTTTGACATTGAGCATCATATCGAGGACTGATTCACGGACACCAGGAAGAGTCGAATATTCATGAGAAACTCAAGCGATCTTCACTCCAGTGACACGAGCACCTGGAATAGAAGAAAGCATAACACGACGAAGAGAGTTTCCAAGAGTGACAGCATATCCACTAGGAAGAGGTTCAATGACGAAGAGTTCTTCTGTAGCAGAGATGATTTCACGACGAATTTTTGGAACTCCGATGACATTATGGAGGATATGCATAGATCGAAGGAGAGGTAAGTAAGAAGAAGCTTGGTATATCAGAGATTATTTTGAGTAGAACTCGACGATACGCTGGACATCGATCATTTGGTCGAAGTCACCTTTTTCTGGAAGAGCGGTGACCGTGATAGAAAGTTTTTTTGGATCGACAGTGAGCCAGCGAGAAGCGGTGATCTGAGCGGTAGCATTTTTCGAAGCAAATGACTGGAACTCTTCTACGAGAGTTTTATAGAGAGGAGATTCTTTCATACGTTCCTTGAGAGTGATGACATCACCGATAGAAAGCTCATATGAAGGGATATTCACTTTCTTCCCATTAATAAGGAAGTGTGCGTGCCCGACAGTCTGACGAGCCTGCATGATCGTTCGAGCAAAGTTTGCTCGGAAGATGACATTATCGAATCGAGTCTCGAGAAGCGAAAGCATAGCATCACCCGTAACACCTGATACCTTTACAGCACGATCATAATAACGAGAAAACTGCTTTTCAGTAAGTCCAAACTGACGTTTTGCAGCTTGCTTCTTACGAAGTTGAACTCCAAATTCAGAAAGCTTTCCAGCACGCTTCACTTTTCTGTTATTATTTTCGAGGTTATATTTCTCTACGCCGAAGAGATTGTACCCTTCACGGCGGCAGAGTTTCATTTTAGGTCCAGTGTAACGCATAAATTAATAGATTTTAGAGTTTAGATTATAGATTTTTGGATCAGAGACTATTCTATTTCTAGAATCTAGCATCTCGAATCTGTGATCTTTTTTTTAAAGTTTACGAGCCTTACGTTTGCGGCATCCATTGTGTGGAACAGGAGTGATATCATAGATGCCGATAAGTTCTACTCATGCATTGATGATTCCACGGATTGCTTGTTCACGACCAGCACCGATACCCTTCACATAGACATGAGCCTTCTCGACATTATGTAGAGTCTTTGCTTTTCCGACTGCCTGTTCACTCGTAATTTGAGCAGCATATGGTGTTGCTTCACGAGCACCCTTGAAGCCTGCAGTACCTCAGGTCGACCACGTGAGTACTTGACCTGAGAGATCAGATACGACGACATGAGTATTATTGAGGGTAGCAGTGATGCTGATGATTGCTTCTGGGACATTTTTACGAGTTTTTTTGGAGCGGCGGAGTGTAGCTTTTGCCATAAATTTTTAGATTTTAGATTTTAGATTTTAGATTTTAGATCTGAGACTGTTCTATTTCTAGAATCTATCATCTCGAATCTATAATCTTATGATTACTTCTTCTTATTCATCACCGTGACGACCTTACCCTTACGAGTTCGAGCATTGGTCTTCGTTCTCTGTCCACGTACTGGAAGGCGCTTCTTATGGCGAGATCCTCGATAACATCCGATATCTTGAAGGCGCTTGATATTACTTGATACCTCTCGGCGAAGATCACCCTCTATGATATAGAGTTTGAGTTCCTCACGGATTTTATCGAGCTCTCCTTCAGAGAGATCGCCCATCTTCTTATTCCAAGCGATACCTACCTTTGTAAGGATCTTCTGAGCAAGAGGACGACCGACACCATATATATACATGAGAGAGATTTCTGCATGTTTGCTATCCGGGAGATTTACTCAAGCGATACGAGCCATAATAGAAAAGAAATTAGATTTTAGATTTTAGATTTTAGATCCGATACAGTTCTATCTAGAATCTGTAATCTCGAATCTTGGCTCACTAGCCTTGTCTTTGTTTGTGCTTTGGCTCTTGGCATATCACACGTACGACACCCTTACGACGGATGACGACACACTTATCACAGATTTTCTTGACGGATGGACGGACTTTCATATGTGGTAGGTTTTAGATTGTAGTTTTATAGATTGGAATCAGGATAGTTCTATTTCTAGAATCTGTAATCTAGAATCTCTTATCTAGGTTTATTTCGAGCGATTTTGGTAGACTGGAGCATTGGCATTGGGCTTACGGAAAGTGATACGTCCGCGAGTGAGATCATAGGGAGTGAGCTCCACTGTGACGGTATCTCAGGGGATAAGGCGGATCATATTTTTCTGCATCTTCCCACTTGCATACGCACGTATGACCATGTTTGAGAAGGCTTCAGGAAGCTCTACTTCAAAAATGGCTCATGGGAGGGCTTTGAGGACTTTTCCCTCGACTTCGATTTTATCATCTTTCGGCATATGGATGCTGAAACGGGGGGATTAATTCAAAAATAAGCTCGTGTAGTATATAAAAAAGGGCATATAAAGCAAATGAATTTCGAAAAATCTCTTGCACCCTTCTTATTCTGCTTCTGTAGAGCCTTTCTTATGAGAAATATATGAGCAAAATATGTAGTCAAAGGTGTTCCTTATTCAATAGACGACATTCAACATTATGATTTTTAATATTGACAATTTAAATTTAAAGTTATTATATACAAATAAAGAAACTCTATCTCTAATCTCTACACTATGTCGGAATCAGACCATATCACCGCCACTAAAGAAAATCCTGGTATCCATAAACATCTTTTTCCTGAATGATTAGAGGTAGTGATACCTATAGGAGATAGACCTGATGGCATGATTAAGGTTTTACGTACAGGAAGCATACTGCGATACCAATTACGCAATAGTAGTGCCCTCACTTGGTTCAATTTTACATTAGCACTTAATGTACCCTCTTATAATCCGGATGCATTCACTAAGAGTTTTTCTTATGCAACTCTCGATGAAGAATCCTGAATCGATATAGAAATATTACCCAATGGATTAGATCTTACGGAAACCTGTGACGTACTATTTGTATATCTTGCTGTAGTATTTTGAAGTTATATAAAAAATGGGGATGGAATGGAGATGCGAGCTCTTAGTATAGCTATGGCTTTAAAAGAAACAGGAGTATTTCATCATACTAACATAAAAAGATATCTAGAAATCTGCTGACTCAATGGAAAAGGATTCCGAGAATTTAGAGGGACGCAACGAACAGTTCTTACTGAATCTCGGAGAGTTCAAGATACATTGACACTTCAGCCTAGAGGCATGACGGAAGAATGATCCATAAGAATAACTCCTCCTAAAATAGCCCATTGAGTGAATTGATTAACTCAGGATATATGAAGGGAAATTCCACCAAAAGCCAAAGCCGTCGTAGCATATTGAGCTACTCAAGTAGAAAATATAGTTACTCCTAGGCTCAATCCGAGTATGGTACTACCAGCTGATCAATGAATGAATTCTTTTATAAGAAGTATTGAGGATAAGCCTCCTACTCGTGCGATCAAACTGATTGAAAGAGCAATTATTGAGAAACGTTTTGGTGAAGCTTGAAATAATCGACTTCGGTCGATTCTCGAAACTAGAAGAGGAATGACTCAGTGAGAAGTTGACATAACATCAAATACTCTACCCAATCCAAACGATTTCATCGATTGACTCTCCTGAAGTTTAGGAGACCAAGTGGATCTGCTTGAAAAACAATTAAAGCGATGAAAGCGATATGGCGAAGCCTATATAGCAGGCCTTCAAAAACACAAAGAATTACTTGAAGTTCGCTTAACCAGAAAATAATTCATGATTATAAAAAAATCCCAATTCAATTGGGATTTTTTCTTAGTTCAGACTACTTCCTCTGGACCATCTTATAGAACTCGAGGATATCTCCTTCCATGATCAAGACATCACCCTTGAAGTTGATACCACAGTCATTGCCCTCTTCGACTTCATTCACATCGAGTGGTCACATCTTCAGATTCGCGACTTCACCACTTCCGACTTTCGATCCAGCACGGATGACTCGGACTTTCGCGCGAGTCTCGATCTTTCCAGAAGTCACTCCCATACCCACGATCATCATAGAGTTATTTTTGCCTGTATAGAATATCGCTTTCACGAGAGAAGCACCGAGCTCGAGCTCTTCGTAGCGGATATCGATCATACCGGTGATGATCGACTCGACTTTTTCGAGGACATGGTAGATGACTTTTTTATCGATGAATTCGATCTTTGATTGAGAGAGTGCCGATTTCGCAGCAGGAAGAAGTCATACATTATAAGCGATGAGGAGGGCCTGAGAAGTACCCGCCATCATGACATCTGACTGATTCACTTCTCCGACAGCTGCATGGATGAATACGACTTGTGTCTCAGGAGTCGAGAGCTTCACGAGTGAAGACTTCAGAGCTTCGAGTGATCCACCTGAATCGGTCTTGAGGACGATCTTCAGTTGCTTGAGTGCTCCAGACTTGAGTCTCGACATGAGCATACCGAGAGAGGCTCACTCGAAGGCGTGGATAGATTTTTTATTTTTCGCGAGTGTATACTCCTTCGCGCGAGTGGTCGCGAGCTCACTACTTGATACTACCTGGAGGATATCTCCCCCTTGGACGACATCTGAGAGTCCTGTGATCTGAGCAGGCACTCCTGGAAGAGCCATTTCTATATTTCTTCATTTATAATCCTTCAGAGTACGCACTTTTCCTGATGCTCCTGCACAGACGATCGTATCTCATTTGCGGATGGTACCAGTATTGACGAGGATGGTAGCCACAGAACCAAGTTTCTGATCGAGATGAGCTTCTACGACAGTCGCGACTCCTGGGCGATCAGGATTCGCTTTCAGTTCGAGCATTTCGGCTTGAAGGAGGATCATATCGAGGAGATCCTCGATACCGAGACCTGTATGAGCCGATACTGGGACTATCACAGTCGTACCTCCCCACTCTTCTGGCTGGAGTCCTTGTTCAGCGAGCTGACCACGGATCAGATCGAGATTCGCTCCGGGCTTATCCATCTTATTGATGGCGATCACCATGGGGATCTCAGCTGCTTTCGCGTGATTGATCGACTCGATCGTCTGAGGCTTCATCCCTTCATCAGCGGCAATCACGATAATCGCGATATCGGTGAGCTTCGCACCTCGAGCTCGCATGACCGAGAATGCCTCATGTCCAGGAGTATCGAGAAATGTGATACGCTTCTCTGCACGCGATACTTGATAGGCTCCGATCTTCTGCGTGATCCCTCATGCTTCACCCGATACGACCGAAGTCTTACGGATATAGTCGAGGATCGATGTCTTTCCATGATCGACATGTCCCATGATCGAGATGATGGGTGAGCGTCCTATAAGATTCGATACATCATCTTCTTTGATAAGGTCAGCGATATTTCCATCCATGAGATCAGCAACCGAGACATCTTCAGATATTTCTTTATTGATTTTGATACCGAATGCCTCTCCAATGAGGTAACATGTGTCATAATCGATAGGAGCATTGAGATTCACGAGGACTCAGTTTTTCATGAGCTCTCCGATGACCTTCGCAGCTGATACTCCGATCTTATCTGAGAACTCCTTCACTGAAATCATATCTGGCACAGAGACTTCCTGTCAGGTGCGATCGACGAGGACTTGTTTCATATCTTCGATGACCTTTTCTTTTTTCTTTCCGACTTTCTGTCCTCGACGAAATGTCCCATCATCATTCACTCATCCGATGGTCCTCACTCCTCGACGCTTCGCATCATCAGCCGCGAAATCTTTCCCTCACTTCCCTTTCCCTCACTTTTTCGCAGTTCCATCTTTCGATGGAGTCATGAATCCGATATTTCTCTGAAACATCGGCTTTGAGTCATCTCGAAGACGTGCCTGTCCTCAAGCTCCCACAGGAGGAAGGGGCCCATTTGATGGACGCTTTTTTGGTACTTCATCAGGTATTTGCATGACGGGGCGATTCTCGAGGACTCTCACTTTATGGTCGGCCTTCGCGAAAGAGATCTTCGGGAAAGTTTTTGCCTCTCTTCTCTCATCTTTTCTCTCTCATCCATCATTCCCTCATGACTTCATGACTGACTTCATGAGTCCAGAGCTCGCATGCTCACGCTCGACGAGTCGAGCTTTTGGTTTTTCTTGGATGACTGATGCTTCTGGAGGAGTATCTGATACTTCTTCAGAAGATTTTTTGACTACAGCTTTGAGCTTGAGCTTTAGTGGTTTTTTATCATCATTGCCAGATTGTGCGGAATTCTGCACCTGAGCATAGTAGTCGTCCTGTTGAGTCGTGGAAGTCATGAAAAAAGGGTTATATATGAGGGCGTTTGGGTCATAACTCCATCAGCGTATTTACGAGAAAAGGTCGTATTTTGACACTACAAAATACGAGCATTCGTAAAAACTCATACGAAAATGTGCTTGGATAATATGGAAATGAGGGATTTTGTCAAAAAAGAAGGAAAATGATATTGACAATATTAGAATTATGCAATAATACTTTTATATAATTTCTAATTTATGTCAATCACTCTCCCCCCCCCCCCTGGAACTCCTGGAACACAAGAAGCAGTTCCTATTACAGAACAGTATGCTATAGTGCGTAGACTCTTAGCGCAGTGAGAAAAATTTCAAAATGTCTGTACCGCATCAACCCTGTCGGACGGACAATATCAAGTTCATATCGAATCTTTTGTCTTCGAATTAGAAGGTTGAATCGTCAATTCTCAAGCAAGACTTGTGCCATATGTACTAGAATTAGTTGTAGATTCTCCGCCTGTATCATTTCACTATCTATCACCATTAAAGCTTCCAGATAATATAGATGTAAATTTTGACTGGAAAGAAAAAGTAAAAGATGATGTGCCACGTATAGTATTGCCTGTAGCTCGGATAAAGGCATCACCATGAACGACCTTCGTCCGACCAAATCACCTCTATTATAGTACGAATGGACCGGAAATGTGAGTCTCAGAAGCTATCATTGCACTCAAAGTCATTGGTGGAATTGTGACTGACCAAAATCGATACTTTCCGATTGATTGTGCCTCTGAACTCGTCTCGAATATAGCAAACTGAGACCCTATGAATCCTTGTATTCTCAGAACATTTGATATCACCGCTCTAGAAAGAACAACGAAAGATGTTATTAAGGAGACTGCAGCTTGAGTTGAGTGAATAAAAGATTCTCCTTCATAACCGGATGGGGATTTTGTCAAAAAAGAAGGAGAATGGTAAAATTGCATATTTATTGTGAAAATGCTATAATTTTTTCCATGACTCGATTAAATTTAAAAGAAAATCTCTGACATAAGGTGGGTACAATTTGAGAAGCGCTTTCAGCACGAAAAAACGTGGCGGAATTAGTAAGTAAAATTTTTTTTGATGTAAAAACTTATCCAGATATTCTTCTTGGTTCATGATATGATTCTCTTTCAGCACTGAGAACATTTAATTTTGATCAAATTGCAAATAGAGAACACAACCAAAGGGTTGAATGGTTAATTAAAATACTGCAAACATTTCCTTGAATTGATTGATTGGAACTAGAAGATGGGTGAATAAAATCACCTAAGAGTATGTATAGAAAAACACGAGGGAATATGAATTTATGATCAATTGATGATATAACTCGATGCAGAATCATTGTTCCCAATCTAAGAACATTACTTGAGCTAACCGAGTTTCTTAGAGAGAAACTTACTGAAGAATGAGCACCATATAGTTTATTCCGCATACGCAATAAATATGAATCATGAGAAAAATCAAATACATTCTATTCATGAGTATTTCTTACAACTGGGAGTGCTATTTCAGATCCTAGAAATCATCAAATACTAGTATCAAATGAAGATAATATTACCTTACAATGAATAATTGAAGAGGTTGAAAGAATAAATTGATGAAACACGGGGTGATATTTTTGGATACCCAATGATGATCTCGACCCTAATATCAAAAGACGGATCCGAGAACTCAGAAGAACATATGAAACAATACTTATTAAATATTGAAATAAGAGAGAGAGGATCGCTCAAATTCATGCTGACTTAGATGTTTCTACAGAGATCCAGATTATGACAAAAAGAGTGAGAGTATTATCAGAAACAAACCGAGAACAATATGGTGAACTAGTTTGAAGAGAGAAAAAATGAGTTGATTTTTCAGAGTACAATAAAGCATTGCTTCGTGCTATTCTTCTCGATTGGAAGGAATATTTTACGCATTGATAAAAAAACACCAATAGAATTCTATTGGTGTTTCATGTAAAGTAAATTATTGAAGTTGTGCTTCAACTTCTCCAGCAATCTTGATAGACGGCTTGAGCGTCTTCGATCCGACTGCCCACTTCGCAGGACAAGCAGTACCAGGATTGGCTTCCATGAACTGGAGAGCTTCGATCTTCCGGATGAGCTCATCAGAGTTACGTCCGAGTGGACCACTCGTGACTTCGATACCACGGCATACTCCATGAGGATCGATGATGAATGTTCCACGACCTGCAATACCTGACTTCTCGTCGAGGATATTATATGCTGCAGCGATCTCCGTATTGTGATCCGCGAGCATGAGGTATGGGAAGTGCTTCATAAGACCTTCATGCTTCACCCATGCTCGGTGCGAGAAGACGGTATCCGTAGAAATAGCGAGTACTGTCACTCCGAGTTCATCGAACTTAGATTTTGCTTCTGCCATGTCCTTCAGTTCTGTAGGACAGACGAAGGTGAAGTCAGCAGGATAGTAGAAAAGGACTGTCCACTTCCCGTGCATATCTTCGAGAGATATATTGGTAGTATCATCCTTGATGGGATCATAGGCAGGAAGATCGAATGCTGGTGCAGGGGTATCGATTTTTACAGATTCGATATAGTATTCGTGATCGTGTCAGCAAGACATAGGAGTAATAGTTAAAAATTAGGATTTTGGTCGAGAAAACCACGAAAGAAGTATATAAAAATATTCTGAGAAATCAAATCAATATGAGAATAATTCTCATTATTAAGAAAGAAAGGATTATTTTGGAAATTATTTTATTGTAATTTACATTATATGTGTTATAATTATATAATAATTTACTATAACATCATGACATTTAAAAGGGAATATCCCCAAGAAGAAACTCGTACTCCCACAACCTATAACTGAGTTCGCGTTTTATCACACTGATCTCAAAGCCAAAATGAAAGTTTTTGAGTAAGGAAAAATGTAGCGCTGATTTTATTAGCTTCAGCCATCGGCTTACCCGGATGATTAGTGGTCAAAAATATAAGTGACGGGAAACCACTTTTTTCACTCGAGTCTTTAGAGCAAGTTTATACTAAGGTTCAGAAAGTTCTTTCGCCCGAAGTAAAAGAAAGTAAATAAACATCATTAGTAAACGATCACTTTCTTATTCGTGAAAGCCCTGAGTCCCTCTGGACCATTTTCCTTTCCATATCCTGAGAGCTTCACTCCTCCGAATGGCAGATGTGCTTGTGAAGCCGAAGGACGATTGAGGAATACCATCCCCGTCTCGATACGACGGGCAATCGACTTGAGCTCTTCGATATCATCACCATAGATACATCCACAGAGTCCGAAGTCAGAGTGATTCGCCATCTTTATAGCTTCATTGATATTTTTGACCTTGATTATCGATGCAACCGGACCAAATATCTCTTCTTTATAGGAAGTCATCTCTCTAGTGACATCAGCAAGGACCGTCGGAGCGTAGAAAAACCCCGTTCGATCAAGTCTCTTCCCTCAAGTCAAAAGTCTCGCTCACTCACTGATCGTCTTCTCGACCTGAGCATGGATCTCGTCGACGAGATCAGCACGAGCAAGAGGCCCGAGTTCGGTCGAGGTAAGCATCGGATCTCACATAATGAGCGACTCCATTCAGTCTTTGAAGTATCCACAGAATCTCTCATAATCATGTTCCATGACGATGAATCGCTTAGAAGAGTTACACTTCTGACCATTATTGGATATTCGTGCCTTCACTGCTTCTTTCGCGATTGCTTCGAGGTTATTCGTCGTTGCGATGATGAATGCATCATTGCCTCCGAGCTCTAATACTGAGGGTTTCAAGTATTTCCCAGCCAGAGCTCCGATCGATCGACCCGCTCCCTCAGATCCTGTGAGATTCACTCATCGGACTTCTGGACGAGAGAGGATATACTCACTTTCTGAGCTCGGGATGATGATGTTTTGGTAGACTCATATGGGGAATCCTGCTTCGAGGAAGAGCTCTTCGATACGGACACCTGCGAGTGGAGTGTTTGAGGCATGCTTATAGATGACGGTATTCCCTGCGAGGATGTTCGGTACCGCTGCACGGAGTACCTGATTGAATGGGAAATTCCATGGCGCGACTCCATAGATGACACCAAGTGGATCATACTGATATTCATGCGTCGTACCATTCGCTGTCTCGATCTCATTCGCAAGAAGCGATTCGAAATTCTCAGCACACCATCGGATCAGCTTCACCGTAGAGCTCAGTCCAGTAAGTGATGTACTATAAAGCATGCCCATTTCTCGAGTCTGGAGCCCTGCGAGTTCCGCTTGATGGGACTCGATCACTCGAGCCAGTTCGAGAAAGAGTCGTTTTTTCTCCGCTTTAGGAAGCTCTCTCCAAGAGAGAAACTTCTTATGTGCGAGTGTGATTTTGTCATCGAGTACTTCACGAGAAATCGTATCAAACTCAGCATTTTTTTCGAGAGTATAGGGATTGGTAGAAGTGATGGTAGGCATAAGAAAATAATTGATAATATAGAGATATTACGAGAATTTAGGAAAATAAAAATAGAAAAGATAAGATTTTGTTATAATTGCAGCAATTAGGTTTACATTTTCTGGTAAGATAATTCCGTAAGGAATTATTCTCTAAGAAATTGTACCTATGCCTTCTTGTTATGCATATATGGAACTCAAGCAAAAAATGTTAGATGATATACTCT
>JANNCQ010000039.1:0-52761 GCA_031386685.1 Candidatus Altimarinota bacterium
CGCATATCCTTTCTCTCTCACAATCAAAAATACACTCTTAGCAGAGTGTATTTTCTGTGATTGTTCGTTCGAAAGGCAACGGCATGATTCATCCCCAGCCTTAAAAGGCGTGGGGTTTTCTCAAAGTTGTTATAAAATATATATTTGACAATATTTAGTGAGTTTGCTATAATTATCATGCAAGATTCGAATCAAGTTAATTATTCTAGTTCAGAAAAATCATTTCTTCAGAGGTTGGGCGATAGTATATACATTGCAAGAAGGGCATGACTTACTTGGATTATACCAATAATTTATGCTTGATTGCCTACTGCTGTTGTTTGATCATTTTGATACGAATATTATAAAAATTATCAGAATCATATTGCATGAACTGCTGAGAAAATTCTACAGATGAAAGATGTATGTGATGTAGCTGTTTTAGAGAAAAGAAAAAATGATGGTAAAGTTACAAATCCAGAAAATTGTAAAGTAGAAATCATTCAGGAATCTACTGCATGAGTTACAACAGAATATAGGCAATCATTTTATAAAGATTGAGTATGGGATTATACCTATGGACCAATAACTCAGGTGGAAAAGTACCCCGAATGAACAAAAAACTATATTAAAGGACTTAAAGGATGAGATATTTATGAAACAAAAACCTATGAAAGGGCTTGAGAATTCCTGTGATTGGTTCCACGAGTCGCACCATATTCAGTCATTCATAAAATTCCATATGAGTTTAATCTTCATTCTCCTTTATGAAAAGAGGGAACTGATTTTGGAAAAGCAAGTGAATTTAAGCTTATTCCGTGAGTAAATGTTCCTACAGATATGGAATTGATAGATTTATGAAGAAGTATTACAAACTTAATATATGGCTCTGATGGAAAGCCATATATAACAATTTCTGGTATCGCATCTCCTGAGTGAATCAATCCAAAGTCTCTTATATGAGATGATCCGGTTTCTTATGAGAAAAATTTAAGACTTGCTCATGATCGTGCTGAATATGTGAAATGAAGATTGATTAAGTTCTACCCACAGCTTACTGAAAGTATTACCGAAATATACTGATTAGTAAGCACTCTTTCACCTGATCAGGTTGAAAAATTAATGACTATATCAAAAAAATTGGGAATTAATAATGAGGCTCTACAGAGTATTGATATACTGGTAAAGAAATTTGAAGACTGAACCCTCAGTCTAAGTCCAGAAGATATTGAATATATAACGTCTCTGTTTGCAAGAAGTGTAAAAATATCTCTTAATCAAGAACTGAATAAGTAATTATGATGAGATATTTGGAAATGATCGCTTGATTATAATCTTTGAATTCTTGTGTTTCCAATAATTGTAGTATTTTTCATGTGACTGATTGGCTTTCCTTACTTGACTTTTCAATCATGACGCAGAAAAATCCATAAAGATTATTATAATTACCAGAGCTCACAACCTGCCTTGTTCCCATGACGACAAAGGAATTTGGGAGTAAGGGCTATGACTATATTAAATACTAGTGAAAGAGAACAGGCCATGGAGTCAAAAGGCGATTATTTATAATAATAATGCATAAAAAATTAAGTAATGTATCTCTCTACATTTTAAAATGTGAGGGGGATTTTTTCTTGTTTACCTTTCTAGTAGTCTCTATATACTCGAGATATATGAAACTTGCCTGACTCACCTGACTTCGAGGACTCGCTGCCCTCATCGTCGTCTACTACCATCTCAGTCAGTATCGCAGCAACAGCTGACTCTCTCAGTTATCGTGGGATATCTACCAGTTCACAGAACATCTCGTCTTTGTTGTGAGTATTTTTTTCATATTTTCTGCATTCTTCCGGTCTCTCTCGTATTGGAAGACATGGAATACTCATATTGAAGCACCCAAATTTCTCCCATCGCTTCGTGATAGATTTTTTCGTATTGCTCCGGTCTATTACCTGACTCTGATACTGGCTTTTAGTTTTGTCATTTTTTGGCAAGGATTTTCTCTCGAATGACTCATTCGTCTTTTTTCAGGTTTTACTTTCCTCTCGTGGGTATCACCACAGACATTTTTCCCTGTCGATATAGATGGGCCACTTTGGTTCATCGCCTACGATATGATCGGATGGATTTTTGTATCAGCTCTCATGACGTATGCCGTGAGATTCCAAAAAATATGACAGATATTCTGATTATTTTTTGTCACTTTTCTATCACTTATAGGACTCCATTTTCTCTGGATTGCCCTTCCATGGCCTCATATTCCCGGAATTGCAGGGGAGTGGTTTCCGACCTATAATCCTTTTCTTTTTGGACTTCACTTTATCATAGGCGCAGTCCTGTGAGGAGTGATCGAGTGGATGAGACGAAATAAGCGCGAAAATCATTATATTTTTGATATTGTAGCGATACTTTCATTATTTTTTCTTGGGTATTTTCTTTGGATGATTCGAGATGCTTGAGATTGGGAGTATTCGTGGCCTCACTGACCCTATCACTTTCCCTTCACACTGATCGGCATAGCATGACTGATGCTCTCACTTCCATATTCTCTGTATGTCTGAAAGCTCCTCGATACGGCACTTCTCTCATATATTGCCCGTATCTCCTACTCGCTCTACGTTTCTCATATGCTTATCATCTTCACTGTTCGGAAGTATATATTCACAGACACTCTCCTCTCATGATTTCAATGGATATATTTCTCTAGTCTTTCCCTTTGTCTTTCTCTTATCGTAGCCTACTCTTTGAATCGATGGATAGAGAATCGAGATTGGATGAAAAAATGAAAAACTCCAGAGTAGATTCTGGAGTTTTTTAGGAATATACGTATTCTTTTAATATCTGTAGTGGTCTGGCTTATAGGGGCCATTTTCAGGAACATTGATGTATTTCGATTGCTCACTTGAGAGTACTGTCAGTTCAGCTCCAATACGATTGAGATGGAGTCGTGCGACTTTCTCATCGAGATGCTTCGGAAGTATATAGACTCCGACGGGATACTCCTCAGTTTTCGTCCAGAGTTCTATCTGTGCGAGTGTCTGATTTGCGAAGCTCGTCGACATGACAAATGATGGATGACCCGTAGCACATCCGAGGTTCACGAGGCGCCCTTCAGCAAGAAGGATGATCTTATTTCCATTTGGGAGGATGATATGATCGACTTGAGGTTTGATATTTTCCCATGTGTATTTTCTCATCGAGACGACATCGATCTCAGAGTCGAAATGTCCGATATTACATACTATGGCTTCATCTCTCATCTTCACCATATGATCATGGGTGATGATGTCTCTATTTCCGGTCGCTGTCACGAATATATCTGCCTTATCACAGACACTCTCCATTGTGATGATACGATATCCTTCCATAGCAGCCTGGAGAGCACATATAGGATCAATCTCTGTCACCCATACCGTCGCACCCATACCACGAAATGCAGCAGCACATCCTTTACCGACATCACCATATCCGCAGATGACGACGATCTTCCCTGCGATCATCACATCTGTAGCACGCTTGATTCCGTCGATGATTGATTCACGACAACCGTAGAGGTTATCGAATTTTGTTTTTGTGACCGAGTCATTCACATTTATTGCTGGGAAGGGAAGTCGACCTTTTTCCATCATCTGGTAGAGTCTATGTACTCATGTCGTCGTCTCTTCGGATACTCATTTGATATTCTTCTTGATATTCGAGTAAAACGTAGGATTGATTTCGAGGCGTTTTCGTATAGATGCAAAGAGTACTGTTTCTTCTTCACAGGTAGGAGAGGATAGTACGGAGATATCCTTCTCTGCTTCGCTTCCAAGGATGACGAGGAGAGTCGCATCACCACCATCGTCGAGGATCATATTCGGAGTGCCACCATCTGACCATTCGAATAGTCTATGAGTATAGTCCCAGTATTCTTCGAGTGACTCGCCTTTATAAGCAAATACTGGTGTGCCAGACTCGACTATTGCTGCTGCAGCATGATCTTGAGTAGAGAATATATTACAGCTCACCCATCGTACATCAGCACCGAGCTCTTTCAGAGTCTCGATTAATACTCCGGTCTGTATCGTCATGTGGAGAGATCCAGCGATACGAGCACCAGTCAGGGGCTTCGATGTTCCATATTCTTTACGAAGGGACATGAGTCCTGGCATTTCTGTCTCTGCGATCGAAAGTTCCTTGCGTCCCCATGAAGCGAGCCCCATATCAGCTACTTTGTAATCCATAATAATAAGTTTTGAAAAAAATAGAACGCGAGAATTGTATAAAAAAAATATTTTTAATCAAAAAATTTTTCATTAAACTCCCTTTCGCCGATGAGATTTATATCTTGTGCATTAAGAGTATGATTTTGTCCACCCATAGAACGTATTTTGATTCCACCGATGATATTTCAGAGTTTGATAGATTTCTCTTTTGTCCATCCGGCAGAGAGTCCATAGAGGAGTCCAGCTCGAAATGCATCACCGCATCCAGTGGCATCGATGATGGTATCAGTATATATAGCAGGAATGATAGTGTCTGATCATTGTTCTAGTATTTGTGCTCATTTCGCTGCGAGTGTCACTATCGCTATGCGTTCATTTGTTCGACATATACCCACGAAATCAGTACCACTCAATGTTTGAAATTGTATTCTTTCTGGTTCATTCATAATCGTGATATCGGATTTGGCGGTCATGTCTCGGAGCTCTTCTCCTGAGAATACCCCCATAGCTTGTCCAGGATCGAATATTGTGAAAATTCCAGTACTTGTGCATTCATTTATACGACGGATCATTCATTCTTTTGAGTCTGGTGCGACGATCGCATATTCGAAATTTATATTTCCATGAGTGAGCTCTCAAGAAGCACTCATAGCGCCAGGATGGAATGTATTTATCTGTCCATTTCACGCATCGCGGATGATGTATGCCTGAGGGCAATAACTTCCAGGAAGAGTCTGTATGAGCTCAGTATGTATCCCCATTTCCTTCATGCGGATGATGTAGTCTGCCCCATCATCACCGACAGATGCTATCACATGCGGGGCATCCCCGAGAAGTGCTAGAGAGTAAGCGATATTTGCAGCAGTCCCCCCGTACTCTTTTCGGATCATCGGAGAAAAGAGTGAAAGATGAAGATCATGATTTGGGGCTGCATCTTGTGAACGAAAATCTCCAACTGTCTGTATAATAGTATCGAAAGCGACAGATCAGGAAATAAGTATGGACATAGAGAAGATGAATATTCGATAAAAATATATTTGGATAAATATGGCGGAAGTATATAAAAAAGACGAATAATGTCGAGACAATATTCGTCTTGTAGGAAATAAGATATATAAAGAATAATACTATGATTTATAGTAAATTGAGGAGACTTTCTGTATCTCAATTCGTGAGATTTTTCTCCTTTTCTTCGAGCTCTTTCACGCTTTTGCTAATATCCTCAGCTTTTGCATAAGATTGTTCCATTTTCTTTATTTGAGCTTTGGTAAGAGGTTTTTTGGGTCGATATCCTCCTGATGGCATGAGATCTCAGATTCCCATAATTTTGATGTTAAATAGTCTCGATCACGCCACCAAGTTTTTTTATCTTTCAGACGATATCTTCATATCAGCGTTCTATATACTCGACATTCGTGATCGTCGTATCACCCCGCGCGATCATACCAGCGAGTATCATCGTCACTCAGGCTCTGAGATCCCAGCTCGATACGGTCGTACCTTTGAGATGAGTACGTCCGAATATCATAGCTTCATGAGGATTCATGATGGCTATATGACCTTTCATTTTTTCTATTTCGATCAGCCAGTTTAGTCGCCCTTCGAAGAGTACCTCGTGGATACGAGATATACCTTCTGCTTGTGTCAAAAGAAGAGCAAATGGAGATTGGAGGTCTGTCGGAAATCAGGGGAATATGCCTGTTTGTAAGTTTGTCGGGCGTAGACTACTTCGAGAGTTATAGACGATGATCGTATCATCATCTGGTATGTCAAAGCGTACTCCAGCATCTCGACACTTCCCGAGGAATGCTGTAAGATCCTGTACGCGTGCTCATTCTATACGTATAGAGGGCTCGGCGGTGAGGGCTCAGAGTACTACGAATGTCCCACTTTCGATATAGTCATGTATGACGGTCGCTTCTGCAAATTTATGATCAATTGTAGAACCATAGATGACTATATTATGCTTATAATCAATCTCTATCCGGACTCAGAGTGACTGGAGAAATCCTATAAGATTCATCACGTGTGGCTCTATAGCAGCGAGCTCTATGACAGTCTTTCACTTTCGGAAAGCAGCCATCATGAGGATGTTCTCTGTCGCTGTCACAGCAAAATTTGCTCGGATAGTGATGTCTTTTTGATTATCGGATCATTGGAATGCGATATTCTCGCCCTCACCCATATTCGTATATCCATAACTTTCGAAGGCCATAAGGTGCTCGTCTATAGGGCGCTTCCCGATGTTACAGCCTCCAGGATAGGGGATTTCGAGCCCTCAGAAACGAGCGAGAAGTGCAGGAAAGAGGAATATACCGACACGGATTTTCTTGATTTTCTCGCGATCAAGCCTATGGATCGATATCTTTGTACTATCGAGCTGTACCGTGCTTCATTCCCATACTACTTTCACCCCGAGAGATTCTATGATGGCAAGAAATGTGAGGACATCACCGATTTTTGGGACATTATTGAGTGTAAATCTCTCGAAAAAAAGTCAGCAAGCAATGAGGGGAAGTGCTGCATTTTTGGATCCAGAGATTTTGACAGTTCCAGCGAGTGACTGAGGTCAGGAGACTTTTAACATGAGCACAATATGAGAAAGATAGTACAAAGAATCACTCCCTTATTCTACAGGTATGATATTTTTTTGCAAATAATATCGACTCATAATCTTTGACTATAGTGCATGGATTCTATACCCAATACCACGAATCGTCTCGATATTGATACTGAGATCGAGTTTTTTACGTATATTTTTGATGTGGGTATCGATAGTACGATCATAGAGGTAGTTATCATATCCCATGATATTTTTCATGAGGGATTCACGCTTGATGACTCACTTCGCATTCTTGATGAGATAGTCGAGGATAGCAAATTCTGTCTTTGTCATTTTGATCTCTTCGCCGGAGAGGTAGGCCATATAGTTTTTGGTATCGAGGGTGACATTTCCGAATGTGATCATCTTTTCTTTTTTTCCATTTTCTTTTCTTTCCTCTGCACGTTTCGCTACCGCGGCTATACGTGCGACCAGTTCACGAGAACTAAATGGCTTCGAAACATAGTCATCAGCTCAAAGCTCGAGAAGTGTCACCTTATCATCTTCTGATTCACGTGCAGAGAGGATGATGATGGGAGTACGGCTTGTCTCTCTGATTTCACGACATATTTCGATACCATTTTTCCCTGGGAGATTGATATCGAGAATGATGAGTCCAGGATTCTCCCTTTTCCATACTTCTATCGCTTCTTTTCCATTCTGACAGACTACTACAGTATGACCAGACTGCTCGAGATACATACGAAGAGGCGTGATGATACCTTGATCATCTTCTATGAGGAGGAGGTGCATAACAAGGAGGATGATGAAAAACTAGAAATCAGGTTTATCTATATTTCTCTATTGTACGAATAAGAAGGAGAAAGCAAGGATAGGGTAGGCATGAAAGTCATTATTATGCAAGAGAAAATATTGGGATTTTCACGAGAAAACTGCTAGAATAAGGCTCACGGAGATTGAATTATTTAAATTTTTCTCTATAATCTTCACGCAAATTTTACGAAAATTATGCTTATTCTCTATAAACGTCATGTTGTGAAGTCGCATTTTTTCGAAGAATACAGCCAAGAAGATATCGAGGAAGTAAATCAAAAAATAGCTAAAGAAATGTATACACACCCAGAAGATTTTCATTTTTATAATGGGAAATACTCGCCGGTAACTTCAAATGGGAAAATATTTCTCCAAAACCTATATTCTCAATATAAAAAAAGAAAATATTATCAATTCTCTTTCTCAAATGGTGAGAAGTGAGTCTATGAAGCATGATCCTTTATCCTCGAATAATACCCAATTTATACTTACACTATTATGCTAAATCAATTCAACGAAGAATACAAATGAGTCATGTTATCCGCGGAGAATCGTGTTCGACAATTTTGACATAAAGAAATCCTTCCAGAAGATGTGATCATAGAAATTGCTTCGATCAGAAGTGGGAATATTTATGATCTTTTTACGAGTTTTGGACTCAATGAATCGATCATTATCGATGTGCTCTCTCGCCCCCCTTTTGCTCCTGAGGTCTCACGTGATGGATCGTATATGGGTATTTCTGATCGTGTGAAAAATCTCATCGTCATGAGTATGAAGATTGCTGCGAGCTTCCAGAAGTCTCAGGCAGGGATCGAGGATTTTCTCCTTGCGATTTTTCGTACAGAGACGGAGAACTGGTTCTATCAGATTCTCGATTTTGTCGGAGTATCCCCGAAGGATTTCGAGACCCAAGTCATCGAGATCAATACTCTCATCGCAGGAGCTTCTGCGGTTGGAAGTACGGAAAATGGATGAATATTCGGGCCAATAGAGGAGATCATGAAGATGCTTGAGTGAGCTTTTTCTGCGAAAAAAACGGATGGAGAAAGTGAAGCGCCTTCTCCGAAGAATGGACAGACACCATTCTCACAAAATAAACAACAACAAGGGAAAGAATCGAAGACTCCTGCACTAGATTTTTTCGGTATCGATCTCACGCTTGAAGCACGAGAAGGGAAGATCGATCCTATAACTGGTCGAGATGGTGAGATCGATCGACTTATCAGTATTCTAAATCGTAAGACCAAAAATAACCCCTGTCTTGTCGGTGATCCATGAGTCGGTAAGACTGCAGTTGTCGAGTGACTTGCTCTTCGTATTGCCCTTTGAGAAGTTCCATTTGCTATGCGAGATAAGCGGATCATCTCCGTCGATATGTCTCTCATGGTCGCAGGGACGAAGTACCGTGGTGAGTTCGAAGGTCGTCTGAAGCAGGTCATCGATGAGGCATCGAAGCTCGAAAATGAGACAATCCTGTTTATCGATGAGATCCATACCATCATCGGTGCTGGCGGAGCTGAGGGGACTCTCGATGCTGCGAATATCTTGAAGCCTGCTATGGCTCGTGGAAAAATATGTCTCATCGGTGCAACGACGATGAACGAATACCAAAAATATATCGAGAAGGATGCAGCACTCGAACGGAGATTCCAGAAGATCGATGTTCCAGAGCCCGATCATGATACAGCAGTCGCAGTGATCTCTGGTCTTCGTGGGACATTCGAGGAGTTCCATAATCTCATCATCGACGATGATGCAATAGAGGATGCAGTCGCACTCTCGACTCGATATGTGACGGATAGATTCCTTCCTGATAAGGCGATCGATCTCATCGATGAGGCGTGCAGCGTAAAGAGCATGACTTATACTATTGATACGAGTGAAGTCGAGGAGATCAAAGAGCGTATAGCGATACTTCAGAAAGATATCGAGGCACTCCTCATATCTCAGCAGTACCAGAAAGCTCTCGCAAAGCGGAGAGATATCGAAAAGCTCCAAAAAGATGCTGATGAAAAACGCAAAAAACGCGTCATCCCCCGGAAAAACCGTCTTCATATCACTTCTTCAGACGTCCAGAGAGTCATCCATCAGATGACTGGAGTACCACTGAAAAATCTCGAAAAGGAAGATCTCTCGAAACTTCGATGACTCGGGTCTGCACTCAAAAAACAGATCATCGGGCAAGATGAGGCTATCGATGCGATCGTCTCATCCTTGAAGCGTTCTCGTGTCGGTATTTCTTCGACGAAAAGACCTATCGGGTCATTCCTCTTTCTTGGTCCTACGTGAGTCGGGAAGACAGAGCTCGTAAAGGTACTTGCGAGAGAATTTTTTGCAGATGAGAAAGCCCTGATCAAGATCGATATGAGTGAATATCAGGATAAATCGAGCGCATCGAAGCTCATAGGGACGACAGCGGGGTACGTATGATACGAAGAAGGTGGGCTTCTCACTGAGAAAGTCCGGCGTAAGCCCTACTCGATCGTCCTCTTCGATGAGATAGAGAAGTGAAACTTCGATGTCTACAATCTCCTTCTCCAGATTCTCGAAGATGGTACACTCTCAGATGGAAAATGAAGAAATGTAAACTTCAAAAATACCATCGTCATCATGACTTCGAATATGGGATCAGAAGAATTCAATACGCAGGCTCAAAAAATCGGATTCACGACTTCAGAAAATGAAGAAGAGAAAATCATCGCTGACTACGCGTCTATAAAAGAAAAAGTCCTGAAGTCTCTCTCCGATGCATTCGCTCCAGAGTTTCTCAATCGGATCGATAAGACGGTAGTATTTAATCCTCTGGATAAAAAAGTTCTCAAATCTATCGTCACGATCCAACTCGATGAATTCGCGATGAGACTAGGATCTCTGGGTATCACTTTTGATTATGATGCTCGACTTGTGACACATATCGTCGCAGAGACCTATAATCCTGAGTATGGTGCACGACCAGTACGACGCTATATACAAGATAAGATCGAAGATGCTATAGCGGATGCTATGGTAGAAAAGAAATCAAAGACGTCAGTCCACCTTACCGTAGAGAAAAAGGCGCTAAAATTTACTTGGAAGTAGCATGAAGATGCATCCTAAAAAGATTTTATAAAATAAGTTTGACAATATATAAATAATAGTATATTGATATTGTATATTTACTATCTCAATATTTTATGTTTAAGAATATTATTCTCCTCTCGGTCATTATATCAGGAGTCTCTCTTGCGTATGTCTCGAGTATCCTTCAGGCAAATACGACGGACATATATGCGATCACTAACTGTAGTGGTACTCAGGTCGTGCGACTCTCTACAGGAAAGTTCGAAGTGCGATATGTCGAAGCAAATCTTCCCGGTTGTAGTGGTGCAAAAGTCATGAAATTTAATACACAAAATCCTATAAATACAGGTGCAGCCCTCCCTTCTGAACTTCCTGAGTCTATCGGTATGGATGAGGTGACGAATTGTAGTGGACTGCGGCTCACTTCACTCTCGAATGGTCGCTATTATAGTACTCGTGTTGCTCCGAATCTCCCCGGTTGTATAGAGGCCACATATGACCCCAATATCAAGCCTGATGCACCACGAGTCAACATATCGAATGGCCCACTTCTCGACCTTGCCTCGACGGATATCGTACGCTATAGAGCTGAAAAGATGAAAGAACAAGGTATTCGGTTTGCGAATACTATCCGAAGTGTCCGTATGCGTCGAGCTGCCACTATGAATTCTCAGACGAATGCGTATCTCATGAAAAATGATGCAGTAGTAGTCCAAGGAAAGGAAACATGATGGGTGAAAGTACAAGGCGCAGCAGTCGTCGTAGCAGATACCCAAGAAAATATCGTAGTGACAAATACATGAGGAAAGGCTTCTGGATATACAGCAGGAAAGTATCTGCGTAATCCCAATAATTCAGACCTCGTGCGCATCGAGCAAGCAGATCAGGCATACTGGAGTGATATCGCTCGAGTGAATGTCGAGTACAAGGTGAATGTCCGCGCTCATCCATGGTATACATCTTCTATAGTAGCAACTCTCGGAAATGATACTCCACTCTATGTCATCTCTACCGTAGATAATTGGTCAGAAGTGAGAAATGATGAAGGAACGATACGTGGATATATCCGATCAGACTTTCTCTTCGTCGATAAGATTCAGCGTGTAGATAACCCAAATCGATAAAACTATAGTACTATCGTGATATATAATAAAAATCTCTGTCTTTCAGAGATTTTTTTACTGCTGTTAATCAGATCTCTCTATCCGAAGAGATTTCACTCTCTTATTATTTGCAATTTTCTCCAATATTTGATACGATAAGAGTATATTAAACATTTTTATTATGTCAGACGTATCCAATCTTTATATTTTCGATGGTTTTTCGGAGATGGAGATATCATTTTTCCTTCTTATGAGTCAGACACAACTTCGTAAAGCTGGAGAAGTCATTATCTTTATAGGCGATGAGTCCAATGGGTGTGCTTACTATGTAAATCGTGGATCTGTACGAGTCACAGGTGGTGGGAAAGAACTCGCTATTCTCGGACCATGATCGTTTTTCGGAGAGATTGCCCTGATCACTGATGAGCCACGTACAGCTACAGTCGAGACCACAGAAGATACTGAGCTTCAGGTATTTCTCAAGGATGACTTCCTCACGCTCCTCAAGCGAGGTGCTCACAGCGATGAGATGCGTACAGAGATGCTCAGGCGGATTATGGAGCGAGTAAAGAAGTAGTAGATATATGTGAGAAAAAATACAGGAAAGTATACTTGAAGAAAGAATGATTGATGCTTCAAATAGGACACTTGAAGGGTTTTGATTGAAGATAGAGAGAAATTTAATATCGTGAGGGTATAAGATCATAAAAATCCCATTTTTACCACTAAATCAATGAGAAAATTGAAAACAAATGGGAACAATCTTAAGGAACGGTTTACCAACAGCGATTCCCATAAATGTTCCTGTAGTGCCAATGGCTTTTCTTATACAAGATTGAGAAGAGTTAACTATTACAGTATGAAAAGACCAGATTAAAGCACCTTTTAGATATATACCGAGGAATCCTGAAATTTTTAAGCAACTAGTTGAACTTCCTATTTATGGAAGTGACGATGGTAAAATAGATATAAAAATTAAGGTATGAGCTTCCAACATATATTTTCTTCACAAGGAGCAATGAAAGATTGACATCAATTCTTATACAGATCAAGAACTATTAGATTTTCTAGACTGAAAGATTTCCCTTCCTTTTGGAAAATATAGTCTTTTTCGAACTTGAAATCGTATAGAGTTTTTGATAAATCCAATTTCAGTTATGCAGAAAGAGGGGTATAATTTTTATGTGGACAATGTTTTGTCATTTTGAAGGAGAAATGGAATTGGTATAAACTCGGCTATATTTCAATATGCCGATTTTGAACTCTCTCCGAACTGAATTAAGCTGAAAAATTCAGTGAGGAAAAGATATTCTATTTGACACTGAATGAAGAATAATTGATAAGCAGAAATTTTCTATTAATGCTATCGAGGCTGGATTTATGTCCCTAGTAGGATCAAAATACTTCCCATTTCTAAAAGGCATTAAACCGGGGGATTATATAATAACAGTTGACCATAATTCTAAAAGAGTAGATATCAGGCGATAAAAAATAGAGATTAAAAGAAATCTCTATTTTTCTCTATTTGAATTTAGAATCCCATACCTCACATTCCACCCATTCATCCCATACCTCCACCGGGTGGCATGCTTGGCTCTTCTTTTTTCGGAGCATCGACGATGAGTGCTTCTGTCGTGAGGAACATCCCGGCTATCGAGACAGCATTCTCGAGTGCTGAACGAGCGACTTTGGTCGGATCGATGATACCAGCTTTTACGAGATCTTTGTACTCGTCTGCAGCTGCATCATATCCATAGTTGGTATCAGTGTGATTCGCGACTTCATTTACCACGACAGCACCTTCCTTTCCTGCATTATCAGCGATCTGGCGAACAGGGTAGGTGAGTGCACGTGCGACGATATCGGCTCCCACTTGCTCTGCAGGAGTGAATTTCGCTCCCTTGAGTGCTTTAGCCGCCTTCAGGAGTGCGACACCACCACCTGCGACAATCCCTTCATCGACTGCTGCCTTGGTCGCATTGAGTGCATCTTCGATTCGGAGCTTTTTTTCTTTCATCTCGACTTCTGATGCAGCACCGACCTTGATGACGGCGATACCACCTGCGAGCTTCGCGATACGCTCAGCAATCTTCTCTTTATCATAGTCAGACTTTGTGGTTTCGATCAGTCGGCGGAGTTCACCGACTCTTCCTTCGATGAGGTGTTTCTCGCCTCCACCACCGATGACGGTCGTAGACTCTTTGGTCGAGACGATCGCTTTCGCATGGCCGAGATGCTCGATCGAGGCATTTTCGAGCTTGTATCCTGTCTCATCAGTGATGAGGGTAGCACCCGTGAGGATAGCGAGATCCTTGAGCATTTCTTTTTTTCGATCTCCGAATCCTGGAGCCTTGATACCGAGAACCGTGAGGACTCCTTTCAGTTTATTGAGGATGATGCCTGTCAGAGCTTCTCCATCGATATCATCGGCGATGATGACGAGTTCGCGACGTCCGCTTTGGGCGAGGGCTTCGAGGACTCCGAGGATATCCTTGAGGCTCGAGATCTTCTTATCGGTGATGAGGATATGTGCGTCATTGATACGTCCTTCCATCTTCTCACCATCCGTGATCATATAGGGAGAGATATATCCATTATCGAACTTCATCCCTTCGGTCACTTCGACTTCGAGACCGAAAGTCTTGCCTTCTTCGACGGTGATGACTCCATCTTTTCCGACCTTCTCCATGGCAGACGCGATGATCCCTCCGACTTCAGCATCTTGGGCGGATATAGTCGCTACTTGCTCGATCTCTTCCTGAGTATTAAGAGGTTGACTGATACGAGCAAGTTCCGCGACGACGAGAGATCCTGCTTTTTTCATACCGTTCTTGAGCTCGATCGCATTGATCCCTGAGCGGATCTCACGGAGTCCTTCTTTTACCATAGCATACGTGAGAAGGGTAGCAGTCGTCGTACCATCTCCGGCTGCATCGTTGGTTCGGCTTGCTGCTTCCTTGATGAGCTCAGCACCCATATTCTCGATCTTGTCTTCGAGTTCGATCTCCTTGGCGATCGTGACACCATCGTTGGTGACCTGTGGCGCACCATACGATTTACTGAAAATCACATTGCGACCTTTTGGTCCCATAGTACAGGTGACGGTCTTCGCGACCTTCTCCATACCGGCGAACATTCGGAGACGAGCTTCGTCTCCGAAGTGAATTTGCTTTGACATAATTGATTTTATGGTTAAATTATATTTAATTTATTAATTATTTTTTGTTATCAGTTTGATTGATACAATTCAACAAGTTTGAAAATTTTTACAATTAAAAGAAGGTAGACCTACAGTAGAGCAATGTGCTGTAAAAATTGCAAAATGGGTAGAATGATTGATCGAAGAAGATAGAAGAGTAGTGCCACCTGCTTGATCAATGCCTAAGATACGAACTCCTGATGACGCACTTACTGATTTAGTTTTGGCAAAACCAAATACAATTGATCCTGAATTTGTAACTATTCATAAAGCGTGAATTTTGGCACTAGTCAACTCGCGCTAAAATATACTCAAATGCGACGATTTTGTACGTCGTATCTCCGACTTTCACGTCATCTCAGGAGTATTGCCCGCTGATGACCCGATCTCACTTCTTGAGGTCGGTCGTGATCTCTATACCGTGCTTATCGGTACGACCAGGTCAGACCGACATGACTTCATAGAGTGTCGGGCGTTCTTTGTTTGGACTATCGGGGATGATGATACCAGATGCAGTGATCTTCTCTGCATCTACAGGCTTCAGGAGGACGCGATCTGAGAGGGGAGTGATCTTTTCGATCATGTCATGAGTGATGCTCATAATATTAGAGAAAAGTTAAAGGATAAAAGTATAGAGTGATGGGTACATCACTTAGAAAGATTATATGAATTTTCTTCTGAAGTCAAAAATTTTAGCACCTATTTTTGTGAAGTGCTAGAAATATATAATGCGATTTTATCAAAATCATTTGTAAATAAGAAAAATACTGTACAATAAAGTTGTTCAATATTTCATATCTTTTCTTTTATGTTCACCTTCTGAAAGAGGATGCAGATATCGGTAAAATTTCTTCGAGAATCAGATACTGGAGTCATGGATATACAGAGTCTTGAGGCTTTATCCAAATCTCTTCCTTGAATTCAGATTGAAGATGGAACGATAGAGAAAGTCGTTGCTCGTGTTCTTAAAACCACACTTGGAGTTGGACAAAAATCTCTGGAAAATCTTGTTCACCAAACTGCAAGGTTCGTCGCTCAGAGTCTTACTAAAGATGAAGCTCAATTATTTAGTGATATTACGAGACCAGATGGGGGACTCTTCTGGGATGGAGTTCAAGGTGAGGTTATGAAAAATATATTTCTTACGAGAAGACGCAGCTTAGAGATTATAGATTCATTCCATGCGCTTTATAGATAAATGAAACCTCACATTTCGTGAGGATTTTTCTTTAGGAAACATGATGCATATTTGATCACTCGGTACTCGGGATCTCACATCCGATCATGGAGAGATATGTGCCCATATGTTCGACGTCGCGTCATTGCTGATCATGTCGCTCTTTTTTCGCAGTCTTCGTATGGAACTTGTACTTCGTAAGAAGCGTATAGACAAACTGCCAGTATGCACAGTCTGGGATATCGACATGACCGATCGTGCGGATCTCACGGAGGTAGTTCTGTGAGTAGAAGAACTCTTCTTTCGTCCCGATATTATCGAGATCGGCATCCTGGATGATCTCTTCGAGGTGAGTCTTGGGTTTTGAAAAAAGTACGGTCGCCATGATGATCCCTTCGATCTTCACGATGCGAGATTCTTCATACTTGAGTCATTCGAGCCAGGTTCGTGCTATCCGAGCTCAGAAGTACTCATTTTTCTCATATTGCTCGATGAATCCTGTATCATGGAAAAGGGCTGCTATCTGTATATCTTCGAGATCTTCGCCTTCGACCCCTTCCGCCATGGCGAGATAGGTCGCTCGTCCGAATACACTTGCTGTATGTGCTGGATTATGATATGGGTAGTCCCTGCATTTTTCGAGGAGAGTACTTGTATAGTCGTGAGCTTGTTCGATAATAGTAGACATAGGAAAGAGCTAAAAAATAGAAAGTTTGGGTGAAAAATCAGAGAATTACTATGAGGAAAATCGTTAATCTTTCTTTTAAGGAGGACTCTATTATAACACTTTTTTCTTTTTCTTGCAAAAAAGAGAACTTTTTTTATAATCAGCCCGTTGTCGTGCGCGTCACGAGATACAAAAGAGCCGAAAATCCAGTCCCCCTCTTCTTCTACACATTAATTTCTCTCTTCCATGAAGATCATGTACCGCCTCCTCGCTATCGTCGTCCTTACTCTCGTAGCCGCACTCTATATATTCCCATGGGATAAATATGGTGTCGGACTCCCGACATGGGTCAAGCCGTACAAGCTTGGTCTCGATCTTCATGGATGAGTAGAGCTCGACTATAATATCGATCTGAGCGCCTTAAAATTCCAGACAGGAGGGCAGATCAATGAGGCATCTGTCATCGACTCACTGAAAGGTATCATCGATAAGCGCGTACGAAGTCTCGGACTTGAAGAGCCGACGATCCAGACAGCCTCATATGGTCCAGGAGAGTCCCATCTCATAGTACAAATACCAGTACGAGACTATGGAAATATCTCTGATGAAGAAAAGCATGTGAAAAATGCAGAAGATATCACTCGTGCTAAGGATACTATCGGAAAAGTCGTACAGCTCGAATTCCGAGAATCGAAAGTCGAAACTACGGAAGCAGATAAGAAGATCCGTCGTGATATCGCAGAGAAAGCTCTCACAGAATCAAAGACGACACCATTCGCAACTTTAGGTACAAAATATCGAGATCAATATGAGAATGTCGCCTATATGTCGACATCTGGCGCTCTCATCCGAGAAGCGAAGTTCGACTGAGTGGATGCGATCACGAAGTTCCCCTATGTTAGTCCAGTCACTTACATCCCTGGAGAAGAGACGATCAGTATCGATGAAGCTGGAAAGCCAGTCACAAAAAAGGGTCTCGGTGGTTACTCTGTCGTCTCTCTCGAAAGTATGGAAGAAGTCGAAGTACCCGCTGTAGGTACAGGTGCTGCGACGAAGCAAAAAGAGTATGTGTACTCTCTCATATATGTCGATGAGCGTCCATCTCTTTGGATGCCAGCAAAGACTGCCGATGGAAAGATCCTCAATGATAAATTCCTCACTCGTGCAGGTATGGCATTCACTCCCGCATGAGTACCTCAGGTAGAACTGATATTCAATGATGAAGGAAAGAAGATATTCGGAGAACTCACTAAGCGTCTCATCGGGAAGCAGATCGCTATATTCGTCTGAGGGCAGCTCCTCACGGCTCCGACGGTACAGGCCATCATCTCTGATGGAAGAGCAGTGATCACCGGTGATTATACGATTCAGAGTGCTCAGCAGCTTGCAAGTGATATCAATACTGGTATCGTCCCAGCTCCTATCTATCTTACAAGTGAACGTACGATTGATGCAAAAATCGGACGTGATGCTCTCGGTCAGATATTCGTCGCGGCTCTCGTAGGACTCGGCGCTATCGTCCTCCTTCTTGTATACTTCTATCATGTCAGCGGACTCCTTGCGGGACTCGCTCTGATCGTGTACTCTATCATCTTGGTAGCCCTCGTGAAATTCGCAGGGATCACTCTCACACTCGCTTCTATAGCAGGAGTGATACTCTCTATCGGTCTTGCGATCGATGCGAATATCCTCATCTTCGAACGTATGAAAGAAGCTCTCAGATCAGGACTCCATATGGAGAAGGCTATATCTGTAGGATTCGCGAAGTCGTGGACAGCTATATGGGATTCTCATATCACTTCTCTGACATCCGCTATCATCCTCTATATATTCGGTATTTCTCTGATCAAGGGATTCGGTCTCATGCTCGGTCTCGGTATAGTCCTCTCACTATTCACTGCTATGTGGGTATCTCGTATCCTCATAATCGCGGTATCTCGTACTTGATTAGGAAAGGATGCGAAGATATTCGTGTGACTAAAGTAATCCTAAATACTTCATTTATCTGCTGTAAGTCTTCGCAGATGTGTTCTCGTCTGAAGGTGTCTTAACCAAGCATTTTTCCCTACTTCCCCAAAAAATAAAAGAAATTCTACTTCTTGTCTGACACGAGTAGGAATCCATATTACTTTATCTTTTTCAGGATCATTCTCAGGAAGTCATGACAGTATGAAAATGCTTTCAACGATGAGTAATCTTCATGAGCTGTCGATTTCTTCCTCATAAATACCAATTCAATCTATTGGTTTTCTTCCTAGGCACATTCCGTATTCTTGTATAATTCAATATACTTTTCAGTTGGTAAAAAATCATCTTTGTTTTATCGGTACGGTTATTCTTGATTTTCCATCTAAAGAAAGTATTTCAGGAGTGATCATTAATCCGTTCTAATTATATATTATATAAAGTCAAGTATGATTCTCTGATTCTTCGACTCATGACTCGGGTGACAGGTCGTCATGGAAGCATTCCAGAGGGAATTTCCAGGTATAGAGATGATCCTCGAAATGGATCGAGAAAATGCTCCTTATGGAGGAAAAAGCGGAGATGAGATCCGTATACTCACGAAGAGAGGAGCAGAGAAGCTCTTCGATCGTCGAGCTGATGTGGTCATCATCGCGTGTAATACTGCAAGCGTCCATGCTCTGCGGTGGCTTCAGAGAGAAGTATTCGTCTGACGACATATCCTCGGAGTGACAGTACCATGAGCTGAGGCAGTCGCTGAGTGAGGATACCGTAAGATATGAGTCCTCGCGACAGAAGCGACTGTGCGGAGTTGCATGTACAAGGAGCGAGTCCATATCCTCGATGACAGCGTGATCGTCGAGGAAGTCGCAGCTCCAGGACTCGTGCCACTTATAGAGCAGGGGATAGTATCTTGAATCGAAATAGATGTATTACTCGGAGAGTATCTCTCGAGATTCTCTCCAGATATCGAGGCTTTGGTCCTTGGGTGTACGCATTACCCTTTTATTCGAAAGTCTATTGAGAAGATGTGGTATTTTTTACTGTCGCGAGGACTCAATCTAGATCCTTTTTTGCAGAATCATCCATTACAAATCATTGACCCTGGCGAGGAGTCGGCGAGGAAATTCAAGCAGTGGATGAGCCGGAAGTGATTCTTCTAATCTCCACTCTCATAGCGCTATTTTCATCCTTCTCATCATCGATAAGTGCCATGAGCTCTGGGGTGAATTCTAGATCTTTTACAGCAACTTTCATTCAGGCATATTTTCCATACATTCATTTTGCGTTGAGTTTTTTTCCATGAGCAGGAAATTCGAGTATACAATCTCTGATATTCGCGAGATCACCCATTGCCATACGGAATACTGATGCGATAGTCGTATACTGAGCTTTCCTTTCGTGTACATCAGAAAAACGTATTGGAATAAGCTTAGAGACTATATATTTTCGTATGTGTTCTAATGTGAGTCAAGTTTCTTCTTTGGTCTTGTCAGAAATAGAGATTCTTATAAAGTGATCAATATCCTCAGTATTACAATATCCATCAAATCGTATCTTTTCGAATATATCACAGACACATCCATATATATCGTGATGTGCATAGGCAGTTTCATTATGATTATTTACGAGGACAAATTGCACCTCAAAGGATGGATCTTTACATGAGAATTTTAGTTCCCTTCTTTCAGCAGATGAAGATTTTGTCATAGCTCAAAATTGAGCTTTTTGATTCATGAGATCTCGGAATTCTTTTGAAAAAAATTGTTTTGCGCACCAATTATTCCATTCATCCGAGGTGCACATTAGTCTATTTTTTATTTCTGTTACAGCACCTCATAGATTCAACCGAGAGAGTACATACTCCATCATTTTAAAGGCATGTGCTGGATCTGACACCTCTATTCTTAAGCCATGCATATCTTGTAAAAGGGCCTTTACATCATATTCTGGATTTTGTATGAATTTTTGTACACCTCTCTGTTCGTATTTTAGACGAAAACGTGCATAGAATGGTATATTCCAGTGTCATCAATCCTGTGTGATAAAATTTCATTCTGCCTCATTGGTTGTCCTTGAGAGTTTTTTTGTAGTATCTTTATACCTGAAAGAAGGGTCAGAAAATGCATCCATTACGCCATTCATGAGTTCTTTATTGCGTATATCTATCTCTCACTCATCATCTATCTGAACTCCTGGAGTAGATAAAAGTGTATGGTATGCATTCACTACTTGGAGAAATCTGCAAGTATTTCTTGTCATATACCCATCAGTACTCTTACGTTGATTTTTAATCCATGATATAATAGCATCTTCATTCTTAAAGGTTCTTGGAATATTTCTCGGTAGAGGATATCACTTATCATTGAGATAATTTGTCGCCCTATGAAGTGATTGATTTATTTTTTCAAGATTTTCTGAGTCTATAGGAACTCTAGAGTCATACATGATCTCATGACGAAGTATTTTTAACACCTCTTCATCTGAGATATTCCCGAAGCGAAAAGTATCAAGACGAGTTATCAGGATTTGTTTTACGAGCTGTCTTTTCGTATTTTGTACTTGTAAGGACTTATTTCAAAGGAGGAGTACGTCGCTTTGCCCACTTGGCTGATTCATAGCGTGATTCACGAATACTCCTGTTTGAGTTCCATGAAGTCATATTATATGATTTCCTCCTTGTGACATATTGATATTTAATGATTATGAATATACTAAAATTATGATTCTTATTTATTGAACAGCTAAAGTTTGATCTGCAGTCGCTGCACTCTGTGATCACTATAATCTTGCATATGATATCCGAGATTATAGAGAGCCTCTGGTATCATACGATGCGTATGATACGATCATCCCATCTCCTGGGGTTCCGAGTCATCATCCGGTATATGCGACAGGGAAGGTCGTTTCTGAGCTGGATTTTGCTTGTGGATATCTCCCGAAGTGATTCAGGGTAGTAGCGATCACCGGAACAGATGGGAAGTCTACTACAAGCTGGATCATGTATAGTATACTCGAAAAAGAGTACTTTGGCAAAAAAAGTGTCTATCTTTCCGGGAATTTCGATGTTCCTTTCTCGGCTACCGTACTCGATATTCTCAAGAAGTGAGAAAAGAAGGGGATTATCGTGGTCGAGATATCGAGTTTTATGGCGTACTCACTTCAGAAATTCCAGGCAGATTATTCGATATTTACGAATTTCAAGCCAGATCATCTGAATTGGCACACGGATCTCCAGGAATACTTCCATGCGAAAATGAACTTGATACGACATACTACAAAAATGAGTGTCGTGAATCAGCAAGTGATAGAGTATGCGAGAGGGAATAATCTCATAATCAATATTTCATGAAATATCCGATGGTATCATTCACAAGGAAATATCCTTCCACTTCAGCTATCGTCTGGATCCGAAATGATACAATCCTATAACTGGACTGATGGCGAAAGCATCATCATCTCTTGAAGAAGGAAGTATTTCCTTTCAGAATCACATTTCTCCTGAATGCATAATGCTATGAATATCCTTTCAGTAGGGATAGTCGCTAGCGCTATGAAAATCTGCTCAAAGAGGATCAAGAAATACCTCTCTGAAATACAATGACTTCCCCACAGACTCCAAAAAATCGGTGAGAAAAAAGGTATCATCTTCGTCGAAGACTCCAAGTCTACGAGCTCACAGAGTCTCGAAGCAGCACTCGGATCATATGGTACTACGAAAAATCTCCTTCTGATCGTAGGGTGATCTGATAAGGGTGACTCATTCGAATATCTAGGAGAGAAGATGCAAGCTCGGGTCAAGTCACTGGTATGTATTGGTGAGACTAAGGGGCAATTTATATCCCTGGCACAAGCGAATAATATCCACTTCCTCTCTACAGATATACTCTATGATGGAGTCGCGTGGCTCTATGAAAAATGAGAGAAGTGAGATGTTCTTATGCTTTCTCCATGATGCGCTTCATTTGGATTATTCAAAGATTATCTCGATCGAGCAAATCAATTCCAGGCTAGTATAAAAAAACTCTCTGATTAGTAGAGAGTTTTTTATTGTGACAGAGCACTATTTTTTTATTACTCATCCAGAGAGTGTCATTCCTGTATTATTTGGTTGAACATTAGGTAAAGATATAGATGGAGGAGTATCTACGATTTCGAACAGAGCAAACCAGCTTTGCCCGACATACTTACTGAGTATTGCTTGAAGTTTTCGAGTATCTTGCGCTGCATTTTCTGCTATCACCTCGCTTTGTATTGCTTCAATTATAGGATATTCGGAAGCACTTTTATTGTTTATAATTCATATGATATACGTATGACAGTTAGCGAGTTTCTGATTTCGGTATATCGTGTTGCCATTTCTATAGGATTCATAATTTGTACCAGCAATATCTATGAATTCTTGATCCGTTAAGATTTTTCATTTTTTTCGTTCTGCGATAGCAAGCTCAATACAGAAATTATCTGTCTTAACAAGTTTCAGATTTGGTGCATTCATCGTCACTAGGAGCTTCTCTG
Organism: Candidatus Altimarinota bacterium; assembly: GCA_031386685.1. Classification (GTDB taxonomy): domain Bacteria; phylum Patescibacteriota; class Gracilibacteria; order BD1-5; family UBA2023; genus JAGOMW01. Next base: position 23,253 of record JANNCQ010000039.1, read on the forward strand.
CTCTATCGGTCAGAGCATGTCGAGGGTCTTTATCGATCGTTGCAGCGTTGAGGTCTACGAGTAAGTATTTTAGACCGAGACTCTTCATGCGATTAATAGTTTTTTCAGGAGATATATCATAGAAGTAATCACCAAAAGTCATGAGAAGACTATCATCGAGATACCTTTTTGCGTTTTCATTGATCAGATACGTCATGAATGTTCCTATACGGTAGATTCACCCAGTATTTTGGTTATCCTTCGGAGGATAGAGAACCTGTGAATATACATATTGGCCAAGTGCGCGAACATCATCACGAAAAGTAGTATCCGATACATTTCTATATTTCATAATGAATGAACTATGAAGTACATCAAGGGGGAGTGTCTTAATATCAGTCTTTTCGAGGAATTCTTTCATCTGTTTTGACTTCATTTTAGACTCTATACCATCAAATATTTTTGGTATACTTTTAAGATTCATCGTTGCTATTGGCACGAGATAGTCGCTTCGATAGGCAAATATAGATTCTTCTTGAGAAAGAGTATTGTATTTATATTCATTATAATAAGCACTCTTAAGATTATTCCATCCATGGGGGAACGCCGATCGAAGGAAATACGTAGCTATAAAAATAAAGAGTAACGTTGCAATAGTAAGATGTAACGTACCTCATTCTTTCCTATACGACTCTTCATCTTCAGATGTGAATGATAGTGCGCTATATCCCATAATAAGGAAGAATCCGAAGTACATCACAATTCCATACCAAACGATTCAAAAGGCGGCTATAATGAAAAGAAATACATAAATTCCCATAAATACTATTACTTCCCTGAGATGTTTATTATTTTCTGTATCTTTTGTGCCAAAATGAAAAAATCCGACAATGAGAAAATTTATAGCAAGAAGGACAGCATATCAATACGATTTCCAGTTATTTGGTTCGATGATAAGATTGAATTCTCAAAAGAAATTAGAGAGTAATCAACCTACTTTTTTATTGAAGTAATAGTACACCACAAAACAGAGCATCATGCCGACCCAAGCAAGCACAGTATATAAGCGCTTTCATTCTACAAATAGGAGTAATCCCGGAAGAAGCGCTAAGAATATATAAGTAATATCTGTAAATTCTCCTCACTGATTTTTCTGAAATGTAAGATTTGCAGGAAGTTTTAAGTAGTTATTGAGTCCATTCTCATATCAGAAGTATCGTCCAAAATCTTCATTTTGACTTTGTCCATTTGTAGTCATATTTTGTGACCGGAGAGATTTTTTCTCTTCAAGCTCTTCTTTTGTAAAAAGAGATTCATATGCATATGGTGTAGGTCAGCTAGATCATCAAAGTATAGAGACGGGATTTTGTTTAAATGACTCCATATTGAGTTCTCATGCATTTTTTACCAGCCAAGGAGAAGTACCTATAAGAACTCATATGAGAAATATAAGGCTCGATATACCCCAGGAATAAAAAAGCTTTATTGTTATTCCTTCTTTTTTCGATGACCAGAGAGAGTATCAGAGGAAAATTATCCCGAGTATCACTAAAATGAGTGATACTGAATTTATAAGCTCAGGATTATCTTTTGGCATTACGACATTCATCATACTCCAAAGTTTGAGTTTGGTGAAGATTGCTAGAAATATAAAAAAGAATCCTATATATCCAGAAAAAGAGAGAAGACGATAGGTGATAACTCCCAAGCAGGCAAGTATGAGCATTATGGAAGTGAGCTTTACGGTAAAGGTAAATCCTATAATGAGTCCAATGAAACCAAGAAGAAAGAGATTATGTTTTTTCTCATGCAATGAGTATTTCCATGCATGGAAAAGGAGCATGATGCCACTTATAGAGAAAAAGAGATATGCAGGATCAAGCTTCATATCTTTTGCTTGCTGGAATACCGTCATAGGCATAGCATAATATATTGCTGCAAAGAGTATAGGAAGTGAGAGGAGTGACTTTTTTCCTTTTTGCTCGAATGCATAAGAAAGAGTGCTTATTATAGCTATCACTGCCAAAATACCTCCTAGCTGATTTACATAGAAGGCCTGAGCTGCCGTATAAGCAAAGAGAAATCCAGTTCCAGTTACGAGTTGCCAAGAATACATACCAGCTCATTCGAGAAGACTCCCTGTTGTTGCCATAATCTTTGGGAAATTCATATAGATACCAAGATCATCCCAACCGATAGGCATAGGGCGTATAATATTTATCAGAGCAATGCCAAGAAGAAATGCGAGAAAAAAGAATCAGAATTCTATAGAAAGAAGTTTAAGATTGAATCCTGCCTTTATTCAGCTATCGAAGTTGTGATTATCGATTTCTATACTTCGGTTCTGAATATCTTGGTATGTTTCTTTATGTCATGGATAACCTCAGAGAGTCATACATATAAGTATGAGTATCAATGATATGAGAGTATAATGTCAAAGACTTCCCACTATAAGAAGTCCAATGACGAATACTATAAATCAGAGAGTAATTTCTGCAGGTACTCGCAGACGTATATCGATATTTTTCCATTCTGGTAGCGCGACATTTGCGAGGCTAAAACCTAAGCCTCTTGTTATAAGTACAAGTAAGAGAGGATAAATAAGAAGGGTACAAATATGAATAAAGAGAGTCAGTCAGTTTGCTCATGTTCATTGCATGAAAGGACTTTGACGTATCTCAGGGAATCCTGAATAAGTAAAGCTGAGTATAAGTATATGTAAAAATATAATCCCTAAAATACTCCAAAAGTTAAACGAAAGCCTCTTCCATCATGAAAGAATGCTTATGAGTTTATACCCTCAGTAAAATAAACCGATCGTCACAATATATCCTAAAAAACCGTTCGTAGATTCTATATGGTCTACATTACTGTAAAACCGAGAGTAATACATAAGTATTATCGATAAAGACCAAATTACGAAGCCAGCTGAACTCAATAGAAAAGCGTACATACGAGAAATTATATGGGTAAAGGTATATCTGAAGATGGTATTTCATTCGTTTTTTGACGAACATTTTTGATCGTAGAGAGCATCTCCTGTATCATCCGAAGATTTGTAAGGCTAAATATAGTCATATATGTGATAATCGCAAGAATAATCTCAAGAGAAAAGGGAAAATAGTCCCCACTTTTTAGCAGAGAGAATACGAGTGTATATGTAGCAAGAGAAGCGCCGAGATTTTTGTACCATCCGATGTCTCCAAATAAAGGAATGGCAAGATTAGTAGCCTTTGTGCTCATATAGTAGAGTGGTATCCAAGAAAGACCCACAGCTAAGGCTGATCACTTTGTTCCAAGAAGGGGTATAAGAATCAGATTGAGTGTTATATTTATTACGAGTATAATAGCGAGTATCTCTGCGCGTTTACGTATTTTTCCTATACCAGCAAGAACTTGAAATGATATTTGTATTAAGAGATTGAACATGATAAATGGTGCTGAGAATGCGAGAATCTCTCATGATTCTCTAAACTTCTCTCAGAAAAAAAAGACGCTGAGTATTTCGGAAAACTGAAACAAAAAAACTCATGTCCATATTCCTATGATTCCAAAATATTTCCAAAAACGACTGACGAGCTCTTGTATTTTGTGTTCTTCACCCCTTCCTGAAAGCTCTGAAATAACAGGAAATAGAAATCAAATAATAGGTGTAAGTAGAATGAAGGGTATACCGATAAGAGAAAGATATGTAGAATAAAATCACACATCTCGAGCGCCCAAGAAATAAATAATAAACTGCATATCTATCTGAGAGAGTATAATTGTGATATTTGCCGTAAAGAGTGTAGCTCACGAATACAAAAAGAATGCTTTCAGAAGAACAGTATCTTTCGTTGCGGGTAAAGATCAAAAATAAGGAATATAGTATTTTTTTATGGCATATATCATGCTAAAAATAATACTAATGATCAGTCAAAGAAGCCATATCATCATATATTTTTCTAAATTTCCGAAATCTCAGAAGAACAAAATAGCAGTTCCTATAGCAATAACTCCTATGCGAACAAATTCTGTTCACTTTTGGAGTTTTGTATCTTGAACCGATGTGAAGAATGCAAGGCTAATATGAAGAAGATTATTTCCTATGAAAAAAAGTCATGCAATCCTGAGTAACTCTGAAATATCAGCCTTAAAGTAGTGGATAGAGAGCCAAGGAGCAAGATAAAAGAGTATAGTATATATCACAAGGCTTGTAGTAATCTGAGTGAGGATCACTACATGTATGAGATATTTCGCCTTTCCATATTCCTTATTTACTATGTGTCTTGGCAAGAAGTAGGAAAGGCTCTCTGTACATCAAAAATCACTATAGGTAGAAAGAATTATAACGAAACTTAGCGTCCCATAGAGCATACCGACTTCTTCTACAGAAAGATCTCTTGTGATGAGAACTTTTATGAAATACCCCAGAGGTCATATAAAAAATGTAAATAAATAGAGCCAAAATCATTTATTGACGAATTTTTGTGAAAGAGATTCTTGGGAGGAAAGCATATTTTTTTAGAGGCAGTAAGTACCAGGCGTGATATCAGAGAGTATGACGCCATCGGAGAAAGCAATAACTCGCTTTTTCATGTTATCGACAAGACGATCATCATGTGTGGCTAGTATGATTGTCTTTCATTCTTTATTGAGTTTTGAGAGGAGCCTGATAATCTCTTCCGCATTTTTTGGATCGAGGTTTCCAGTAGGTTCATCAGCAATGATTATATCAGGATTATGTATGAGGGCCCTCGCAATAGCCGTACGCTGCAATTCTCAGCCAGAGAGCGATTCTATAAATTTATCTTTTTTTGTCAGGAGTCAAACTTGAGAGAGTACCTCAGGGACACGCTTATGGATCGTATGATTATCATATCCACATACCTCCATAGCGAAAGCAACATTTTCTTTTACTGTTTTTCTTGGAAGAAGTTTGAAGTCCTGAAAGATGACCCCGATTTTTCTTCTGTAGGAAAGAAGGTCATCTCATGAAAGCTTATATATATTTCTTTTATGAACATCATTTACTGTGCCTTCTTTTGGACTAAGTGCTCCTATCATACTCTTTATGAGACTTGTTTTTCCACTCCCAGAAGCTCCAATGAGAAAAAGAAACTCTCATGACTCTATAGAGATATTTATATGTTTCAAGATGGTACGCTCACCATAGGCAAGGCTGACATGAGAAAAATACATATTAACGAGCAAGTATGGTTACGGTAATATTTTTTTCAGTATTTCTGAGATTGCTATCGATGAGACTTATTCGCAAAGGATATTTTCCAGGAGTCATATCGGAAGTATTGATAGGGACGACGAATACATTTCAAGAACTTGCATTCTGTATAATTTTTCATCAAAAAGAAACACTCAGTTCACGTGCTCAAGGGATGACATTTATAGAAAATCTAAGATTTACAAGGTCACCAGCATAGAGACTTATATTACTTCATTTTGGATTAGTGATATTTATTGAAGGATTCATAGTCAGGGTAGGGGTTGTTTGGGCTCAGTCTGCTCAATCGATGATATCTGTAGTTGGTATAGGAAGTGTAGAATCTATGAGGTTACCTGAGCTCAGGCTTATGATTTTGCTCTCATAATACGTAAACCCATAGGTATCTACTACTTCAAAAAGTATCGTACTACTTCATTCACCCAGAGCAATATTCATACGCCCTGATCCTACTGGCTTTCCTTCTCATTCGACTGATTGTTTGAGTTTTGTCTCGCCATTTGAAATAATACGGAATTCTTTTATATTCCTATCTCCAGACCAAGATCACTCTATGATTTTTTTCCCCGTAGTATCAGTACTTCCGACATCTATAGCACGAATAGAGATGACAATATTTCCTGGTCATCCTGGACGTTCACATGGAGTTAAACTTCTTCAAGACCCTCAAAGACTACTTATAAATCCTGCTTTCCAATCTGGATCATATCCATCGATAATAGGGATACTATTGGGTATCATGATACTTCCTCGAGCACCTTCCGGAGTATTTTCAGAAAGAGGTCAATTACAGAGAGTATCTACAGGCTCTTCTTTAAAACCAGTATCGACTTCAGTAAGCTTTACGGCCATTATGGTTGATATCTTCTGGTTTTCTGGAGTGGATTCGGTAGCAAGACGTCAACTCGTTTTTACGATAGTGTAGTCATAGACTCAGTCTGGTCTTTTCCAGTCGAGCTTCGGAAGGTCTTTATGAGCATATTCCATGAAGGGCTTCCAAATACCTGCAGCACAATTGAGTCAATCGCAAGTTCATTTTGTTTCTTTTCCATCGACATTCCCTGCCCAGACAACGGTAGTAATCTGAGGTGAATATCCTGCAGTCCAGAGATCACGAGGAAGGATTTTTTTTCCACCATTTTTTTCCGTGACATCTTTATTTGAAGTTCCAGTCTTTACTGCTACTTTTCTTCCACCACTTACGGTTATGGCAGTTCTCCAAAATCCTTCAGGTCGAGCCTCTGTATTTGAGAGAATAGTATTGATAATATACGAAGCAGCTGGAGAGAATATCGGTTCCTTCGTCTCGATCTTGTGCTCTTCGATAGTATTACCATCTCTGTCTTCTATTTTTTCTATAGCATAGACTTCTTGCTTCACTCAGAGATTGGCGAATACGCTATATGCCTGCATAAGATCGATTGGTCTGACTTCAGCAGTACCTATAGCCATAGGAGCTCCATATCCTGCATTATCCTTTAGGGTAGTGAAACCAAGAGATTTTCCATATTTGATGATGGATTCTTCTTTACCAGCAAGAAAAAACATCTTGATTGCAGGGATATTTCTTGACCAATTAAGCGCCTTTTCTAGAGGCATAATTCCTTTGAAATTTCGATCATAGTTATCAGGAGTCCATGATCCAAATGACGTTTTTGTATCGGCAATAGGACTTGCAGGTCATATCGGATTTTTCGAGATCGCGAGCGCGTAGACAAAAGGTTTAAAAGATGATCCAGGCTGGCGTCATCAAACTTTAGTTATTATGTTGTTGTTCCCACCATTTTCTATATCAAAATAGTCAGGACCACCAACCATAGCAAGGAGAGCTCATTTCGTATTATCCATACTCACAAGAGCAGCACTTGAAGCTCCGTAAAGAGTTTTATTTATAGCTACTTGTTTTTTTACGAGTTCTTCAGCTTTTTCTTGAAGCTTAGGATCGATCGTTGTATATACTTTGAGTCATTGTGATATATCGATATCTTTTCCATATCGCGCTTCGAGATATTCATTTATATACATTACAAAATAGGGATATTTTATATTCTCACTGTATCGCTTAAATTCGAATTCAAGTCCATCATAGAGTATTTTTTTAAATGTAATTCCATCGATTTTTTCATCTTCAAACATACGGAGTCAGACAAAATCTTTTCTTCCTATTGCATATTCGAGAGCATATTTCTCTTTCGATCATGATAGGGTGATATCATCTCTGATAATAATATCGCCAAAAAATCCAAGAAGTTCATCATGGGTCTTCTCTATACATCCAGTATCATCAGGAAGAAAGTCATTATTGCGAACATATTCTTTGTTGACTCCACAAATCGTGACATTCCTCCCACGAGCATTCAGAGTTATCCCTGAGAGATATCACTTAAATGCAATATACATTTCATTATAATTCTTTCGATTTTCTTGGTTATAGAGTGATATTTTTGCATCAGGATCATTTAAAGGATAGATATATACCTCTCACATGAGACGATCCCTATGACTATAAGGCGAGTAAAAAGTCGGTCATTTTGGGAGTGATGCTAGGATACTCGCTCAGAGTGGTCATACTTCTTTTGCACTCTTTCCGAAGTATGTTTTGGATGCTTCTTCTACACCATTGGCATTTGATCCATAAGAAATAGTATTGAGATACATTTCGAGTATTTTTTCTTTCGAGTAGTTTTTATTGAGCTGATATGAGAGGTAGGCTTCTTGGATTTTTCTCTTGAGAGATCGTTCTTTCGAAAGGAGCGTATAGCTTATGAGTTGTTGAGAAAGGGTAGAGGTTCACTGTATTCGCACGGTCTTTCCACTCACATAATTATACCCGGCACGTACGAGTCATTTTATATCTATTCCTGGATTTTCGAAAAACGTTTTGTCCTCAGTGCTTACTATTGCATTTTTGATAGCATCAGAAATCTCACTATAATCAGAATATGTCCTTTTTCCATCAGTAAAAAGAGTATATATAGGTTTCTGATCTTTATCATATATAACGGTACTTTCCTGAAAATAATCACCCCGCTCTATAGATGATACATCGGGAACTCAGCGCATAAATGTAAAGAGTATACCCCCTCCGCCAAGTACCCCAATCAGTATAAGAAATCAAAATAGTTTGATGAAAAAGCTGAGACGGAATATCCCAAAGAATCCTCACCAAGAAAATGAAGAGAATGAAGAGTTTTTTTTTCGCTTTTGAAATGGTTTCTTGCTCGAGAATGTATTTTTACGGACTGAGAAGTTCATATTTGATAGCGTCGAATGACACGATTATTAAAAGTTTTCCCATTGACCTGGAAGTATTTGTTTTTCTCATGAGACAAGGGATCATGATTTTGTTGGTATTTTTACTTCTTTTTTTGTGGTTACTTTTCACTCTGTTGAAATTTCTCAAGAAGTGATTGCTTTGGGAGGTGCTGGTATGTAGTATACCGATCTGATTTCCTTGAGATAAGAGTCACCATCTTTTCCTATGACGATCTCTATTTTTGGTCCCGAGCTATTCGCAAACTCATTTCTTTCGACGATAGTATAGGGAAGAGATTCTTCTATATATTTGAGTGCTTCTATGGGTGCGGAGTTTGGGTCTATGCCGACACTCAGATCACTATTCCAGTAGATATTGACATGACTTTTTTCTATAGCACCAGTAGCAATTATAAGACTTCTCTCAAATGATATAGGAAATCCTAATTTTGCAAGTCCCTTCCCAATCTCTTGAGCTCTTCGTTTCATACTTGGATCGCTCACAAGAACGATCTCACGAGGACTTGTACGAAGGAGGGGAAATCGAAATGTTAGATCGACAAAACGTCGTATATCTGTATAAAAACTGAGTTTATTTGCTTGTGCATTCTCTGGAATTATAACAGCGCTCCCTCCAAAGAGGTCGCGACTTGGAGAGTAGAGATAGGCTCAAGGAGCACACTTTATCATAGAAAAACATGCATCAGAAAGTGATACGACTCCTATATCCTTACTTTTTATATCTGAAAATGCGAGTGCCGTCTGGGTCATATCTGCTATACTCAAATCAGTATCAAGATGAGAGATTATCGCGTTATATATTTCGCTAATTTTCGAAGAATCGGTGATGATCCCGAGCTCACTTGCTTTATCCTTGATTCACTTGATGATGAGTTGTTGGCGATTTGACCTATCAAAGTCACTCGTAGAATGTCGACTTCGAGCATATTTGAGAGCAGTATCTCAGTCGAATACCTGGAGTCACTTCTCTACTTTGAATGTCATGTATCCCCAGTTATCGTCGGGATATTCTTTATCAATGATTGATTCAGGGACATCGATAGATACTCATCCAAGTATATTTACAATATCCTTGAATCCAGAAAAATCTATGACAAAATAATGATCGATCGTCTGTCCGGTGATTTCTGATACTTTATCAGCAAGATTGGTGATTCCGACCTTATCCCTCTTTCCAAGATCATAGAGACTATTAATCCTGCCTGATCATTTTCCATTTGGATAGGCTATATAAAGATCACGAGGAATCGAGAGGAGTGTGACGGTATTTTTCTCTGAGTCGAGAGATGCGAGCATGATCGAATCAGTAAGATCACTTCAGTCATGTCACCTTCCTCATATTCAGGCAATGAGTATATTGGTTGTACCTTTTACTTTCTGCGTGATAAACTCCTCTACGATAGTCCTCGGAGTGAATGTTTCTGATCCGTATTTTTCATTTCATCTGAAGGCACGTAAAGTGAGCTGACCTAAGAAAAATATCGTGATACCAGCTATGAGTAATCCGACAACAAGTTTCGATGAAAATTTCTTCTTGGGTATCAAAGAAGAAATTGGAGAAGCTGGAGCTTCCTTTTCTGAAAAGGATGGGATTTCTCGTATTTTCTTCGGAAGTTTTTTTGTTTTGAATGGCGACATGGGGGGATTATAGAAAAAAATGACCTTATTTCAAACAGAAATAGAAGTTTTGTGTATTCTTTGTGAATATAGAGGTTATTATCGTGTATTATTTGTAAGAATTTTGTAAAAAAAATGTGTAAAATAATCTCTCATTTCATATTTTTATATAGAAGTCAACAGACGATTTCTCTTTGACAAAAATAAAAAATAGACTACATTCTTCGTCAATATTATCTCTATTTTCGCTTGTTTTCATCACTCCACACACCGGTACTTTTTGCTTCAGTACGCGATATTTTTCTTGGTCTTTCGCCGAGACCAGAGATAGTCGTCGATGCCACACTCGGACTTTGAGGTCATGCAGGGATACTCTGCGAGAATATGAAGAAAGGTATCTTCATCGGATTCGATCGAGATGCCGAGAATCTCGATCGCGCAAGAGTATTCCTTGAAAATAAGTCACCACTGATACAAAAAAAATATGTGTCAAAGAGTTTTACTTCACTGAAAAATGAGCTTCAGAATCTTGAAGTTGGTTCTATTGACTGTATACTCTATGATCTCTGAGTCAGTAGTGTCCACCTCGATGAATCCGAGAGAGGATTCTCTCTTAGGTTTGACGGACCACTCGATATGCGATTCGATCGATCCCAAGGCAAGACAGCATCTGATATTGTCATGTCTCTCGATGCGACTGAGCTGGCTCGGATATTTACCCTTTATGGAGAGGAGAAGAAATCGTGGTTTATTGCTTCGGAGATCATAAAAATCAGAAAGACAGAAAAAATCGATACAACTTTCAAACTCCTCGAAATTATCAAATCTTCGAGTTTTGATCAGAAGTCACCACTTCGAGTATTCCAGGCACTCCGTATCTATGTCAACGATGAATTCGGTCATATAGAAGGCTCACTCATCCAGGCACTCTCGCTTCTGCGTCCTGGTGGAGTCATTATGGTTATCACATTCCACTCACTCGAAGATCGTCTCGTGAAGCAGATTTTCGCGAAGTATCTCGAAGATGAGATAGACCAAGTGACGGGACAGATACGTGAGAAATCTCAGTTTGCAAAATATACCAAAAAACCTATAATCCCGACGGAAGAAGAAATCCACGATAACCCGAGAAGTAGAAGCGCGAAACTCAGGGTCATACAGAAAACAATATCCCAAAACTAATATTCGTACCCCCAAAAAACTTAGACTCTTATGAATGCGAATGTACTCGTAGCAAAAAAATGACATATTCCATTTTTCTCAGAACGTAAAGCAGCACGTGAGAATTTCCGTTTCACATTCACGCAAGTGTATATCGTCTTGACCGTACTTATTGCTCTTTTTGGAGTCTACTATGTCTGGATATTGAACCAAAATGCCACGAAAGGATACAATGTCCGAGAGCTGCAAGTGAAAAACCGTGAACTCTCATTCCAGGAAAATCTCCTCGATATTCGTATCGCTGAAGGACAGTCTATAGGAACAGTAATGGGTGGAGCAGTGATCTCCTATATGCAAGCGGTCGATCATCCAGAATTTCTCGTGATGAAAGACCAAATGCTCGAACAGAATCAATAAGTGAACTGAGCGGTAGGAAATAGGAGGTAGAGAAAATCTGCATCTTATATCTTATTCCTCACTGATCTTATTTTCATGCCAGAAGCGCTCAAGCGAATTATCGATATGATCCACTTCCTTCCCGGAATAGGAGAGAAAACTGCAGCAAAGCTCGCATTTTTTTTGCTCAAAGCACATCCATCTTATGTGAAAAACTTCTCGAAGGCGCTCGCTGATCTCCATGAGAATGTACAGGAATGTACGAACTGTCATGGTATGACCGATAAGACTCATCCTATCTGTACTATCTGTACCGATACAAAACGAGATACTCGCCTCCTCTGTATGGTCGAAGACTACCTCGATATGCTCTCGATCGAGCGCACCTGAGTCTATCGATGACTCTATCATGTCCTCGGAGGGGTGGTATCACCGATCGCAGGGACTATGCCCGATAAGCTCAATTATAAGTCTCTCTTTGCTCGAGTCGGTGGATCCACTCTGATCGAAGAAGTGATCATCGCGACTAATCCCAATATAGAAGGGGAGGCGACCGCACTCTATGCGATCGAGCATATGCCTCGGCAGGTCAAAATCTCTCGTCTCTCGAAGGGTCTTCCTCATGCAGGAAGTATCGAATATGCTGATGAGATTACGCTATTAAGTGCATTCAAGGGGAGGGGGTAGGCGAAGTTTCACGGGAGTACTCATAAAAATATTTGCTATATTTCTCTTATTTAGATATAATTAATAGTAAACACTTTACTATAAACTGTTTACTATAGATATGAACTATAAATTCCAATCTTTGCAACAAGTACTCGATTGCTTTCGTGGGAATAATTCTCTGACACCTTCTGAGATTGCAGAAATGCTCTGAAAAAGCCGAGCTATCATACATCGCTATATCAAGAGTCTCGTAGAAAAATGAATCTTGAAAAAACTGGGTACCCCACCACATGTGCGATATAGCCTATCTGATACGAGAAATCAAGAAATACTGATTCCATCAAGTAACGTATGAATACTTTCCTACCATGACCGCACGATGCTCGACCAATATTTTCTTAAGTTTTCGGCTCGAGGTGAGCGACTATATGGATATATCGGATTCGAGAAATGGTGTCAAGAACGACGACTCGATCCCCTTATAAAGAGTGAACAATATCGGAAAATTGCAGAGCATATCGAATCTCTTCGTGACGACTGCGGTCTTATGGAAGCGACACATATATTCGATAAGAACTTCGAGAAAGAAGTATTTTCTCATGTGTACTATGCAGATCAGTATACATGGATGGACTTCTGAAGAGGGAAGCTCGCGGAACTGACTTTCTATGCAAAACTTACGCAAAATAAATCACTCCTCGATGAGACCATAAGTGCTATCCTCCCAAAGCTCGAGTGCCTCATTGCTCGAGAAAAAATCGATGCTATCGCTATCACTCCATGGAGTATCGAACGGAAGAATCAGCTCCTCCATATCCTCGCCAAAAAGCTCAAGCCACTCTGAGTGCCACAGATAAAGCTCGTGAAGTACTATAGAGAGGGTATAGCTATACCTCAAAAGTCACTGAAGTCTCGTACTGAACGCATACAAAATGCACGGGAGACTATTTATATAGACGCTGACCTCGAGTGAATCAAGAAAATACTGCTTATCGATGATTTCGTCGGTTCTGGAGCTACACTCTATGAGACAGCAGCAAAGTTCTATGATCGTGGTGTAGGAGAGATCATAGGATTTGCATGGGTAGGAAATACGAATCTCAAGTATGATGTCATCAATGAGATATAGATGCTCACTCATCTAGATTTTCGATTATGCTGATGAGATTACGCTATTAAGTGCATTCAAGGGGAGGGGATAGGCTCGAGTCGAAATGGTCTATCCTTATAAGAACTGGTATCTATAGAGCTTAGTATAGCCTCTATCTTTTCGAGTATATTTCTTAAGAAAACTTCATAGTTTCAGTTATCACGATCATATTTTCGCATCTTTACTAGTTCTTCAAGAAATATTGAAATCAGTAAATTACCATGAATTGTGTGATTCATTTGAGCAAGTCTTTCTTGAATATATTGTATTATCAACTCATAGGCGCTAGCAATATCGATTCTTCAGTAATACATACTTATTCGGTCATATATTATTCTTATAGCATTATCGTTGAGGTAGGGTCTTCCGACGAGGTATCATTTCCCACTCATTATTTCAAGCGTAAGTTTTTCTACTACTTCTGTATCTATAATATCTTCTCAAAATTCAGCTTTAAGGCATCAAACGAGATACATTAGACTTTCTTGTATATTCATTCATTCAATATTTCATACATGTTCAAAAATTTGAGAGGCTTTATGTTTTCAAATTTTTACCAATGGATGTAATACTTGGAAATCTCAAGATTGATTAACTTTGCTTATCTCTGTACCCAAGCCATACTCTGTTCTATCTGATGGTCTATAGAGTGTTTTAACTCTAACAGAGGGGTCATACAAAACCTGGTGACCAGCTTCTAATAATTTCCTCGAAAAATCCATATCCTCTCATGTTCATAAATGTTCAGAGAAGCGAATTTTGTTATCATATAATCCTGCTCGAAAAATACTATTGGATCCTGGCATCAGTGCAAGGTCATCTAGTGGATCCCAGCTATCTTTTTTATAGGCAGATGCCACGAGCCCACTATAAAATAATGAACAAATCATTTCATAATTATGTAAATCATGTGTTCTATCTGATGCATTCGATTCAATAATACATGTAAAATCACCAGTCATTCATCATATATCTGGGTTATCTTCAAATTTATTAATAGCAGCTTGGAGATAACCTCTCTCTGCTGGCCAAGTATCTGAATCGGTGCTTACAATAATTCAAGAAGGTAGAAGGTATTTTTTTAGATAATTACATCATTTGTGTCTCGCCATTCAAATAGTATTCTTTGTACTATAAGATTCTCAGAGAATGATTTTTACTCTTTCGCCATTTCTATAAATATAGAATTGTAATTCATCAAAGAGCCTATTTATGTCTTCTTCATGAGAAGCAGTAAAATCACTTCCATACTGAACTACTGCTTTCAATTCTCTTGAGAATTCTTTAGTTACTTGATTTAGTAAGATATTTCGGGAAGGTCAGTTTACAAGTATAAGAATCAATACTCTGAATCTTTTTTCAATCACAGTTATAGCATCTAACCACTTACTAAGACATACAAACGGTGCTGCTCATTCTTTATAAGCTGGTATAAGAATACCAATATCAAATTTTTCTCATTCAACTTCATCGGGAGTGTATAATACTAAAGATTTCATAAATATTTTATATTAGTAATATATTATATGTCAATAAAAAAAATCTCCCCCATTTCTGGAGGAGTTTTTTGACGATTTTTTATAAAGCTTTCAGGGATTCTTATAGAGCAAGATTTCTCACTCCATTCGAAATGACAGAAACAGGGGATATTAGATGTTGGCATCGAGCTTGATACCAGGACCCATGGCATTACAGATATAGATACTCTTGACGAATGCAGTACCACCCTTGAGTCCTGTAGGACGAGCAGCCTTCATCGTCTTGAGAAAAAATCCGATGTTCTCTTCGAGCTTTGGGGCACCGAATGAGAGCTTTCCGACGATAGAGTGGACGTTCCCTTGTTTATCATTTTTGAACTCGAAGCGACCTGCTGAGAGCTCTTTGACGATAGCGAGAAGATCTTCCCCTACTGTACCTGCTTTAGGATTTGGCATGAGACCCTTTGGACCGAGGACTTTCGCGACTTTACCCATCTTTTTCATCATACCAGGAGTAGCGATTGCGATTTCGAAATCGATCTTATTCTGGAGGACGGCGTCGATGAGATCATCACCACCAGCGACAGTCACTCAGGCAGCCTTGAGCTCTGCTTCATTTCCAAGGTCAGTAAAGGCACCAATCTTCTTGGTTTTACCTGTACCATTTGGAAGTGAAAGTGTAGAGCGGACGAGCTGATCTGCTTGACGAGGATCTATATTGAGATTGAAGTGGATCTCGATCGTCGGATCGAACTTGACTGTATTAGTCCGTTCGAGGAGATCGACCGCCTCTTTCACACTATAGACACGATCCTTCTCGATGAGAGTGATCGCTTGATTGTACTTCTTACCGTGAGTAATAGACATTATAAAAAACGTGAAAAATTAAATTTGGTCCAATCGTTCTTCTTTGGCTTTCTGACCAGGATAGCCGTAGGAACTCCCACATTTCACGTGTACTTGGACGCTTGGTAGTATATGTTATTTTTGCAAAAAGCAAATTTATCTGTATCATGAGAGCTCATTTGCTGCATCGAAGAATACTTACATGTACTCGATTCCCTTAATAATTATCACTATGAAAACTCTTACTTTTTCAGGAAAGCGTATATCCTCCCTCGAAGATATATACGATCAGATGACACGAGACCTCCACCTCGATAGGGAAATATTTGGCAAAAATCTCGATGCTCTCTACGATGTCCTCTCGGAGAGAGAGGTCGATAAGATCGTCATCACCGATAATCGACTCTTCAAAGATCATCTTAAAAGAAATCACCATACCGGATCTTCTGAGTATAGCGTGTTTCTTGATGTCATTACTGATCTTGAAGGAGTAGAGATTACTCTTTCTGACTAGTTTCATGATTTCTCCTTGAGAGGATGCGATCGAAAAATGAGGGATCCGTATCTGAGCTTATGCGAGTACGATTGAGATCATAGATCGATCCAGTGTGGCTATTATAGTCATCACCAAAACTCGTAGACCAACCGAGAGTATACCCACATTTTTTTGCTATGATCTCATCGAGTTCTGGATTGATACGCCCACTTGGATAGATATAGGTATCTATTGCCTGTCCTGTGATTTCCTGGAGGAGCTTTCTTGAGTCACACATTTCGTGCGTCTCATCGACTTCATTGAGCTTGCTGTTATCGATATGATTGACGGAGTGTGATGCGATCGATATTAGAGGATTCTTTGAGAGAGCTATTATGTCATTCGTTCAGAGAAATCATGGCATATCGAGCTTACCTGTGATAATCCCAAGATAGAATGGTATACCATATTCTGTGGCAATAGGCGCCAGGTAATCTCTCATATCGATCCATCCATCATCGGCTGTGAATAGCCATATATTTTTGTCTGGGAAGCATCATGACCGGATTGATGCTATGAAGTCATCTCACTTCATCAGAGATATCTTTTTTTCTACTGCGAGACTTTGTATTTTCTGCATGTGTCGACGGAATAATGCCGGATCTACAGAGAGATCTTTGGTCGTGAGAGCATCATGCATATCATGATCACGTATATAATGATACATGAAGAACTCAATGTGAGGATTCTTGATGCAAGATTGTATGACTCCAGATGAAACCATTTCGTCTCCTGTAGTAGGTAGAGTTTCTCATGGTGTAAGTACCACTCGTTCGAAGAAAACATAAAAAAAGATACAGCACATAAGAATGACAGAGATGCTTCGAAAAAGGGTAAGCATTTTTATGATTTTGGTAACTCAATGTATACGCGTCTATGCTGAGGATTTTTATCTATAGTTTTCCGATTCTCTCATAGTCATATGTATATGTATCATGCTCGGTCGTATGCTTTCTGAGAAGGGATATTCGCAGTATCGATATCTATACTCATATAAGCATCAGGGTATATATGGCGATAATAGTATGTACTTCTCATGATAAGTGGTGAAGCGAGTCATTTTCCACGGGCACTTTTATAGAGACGAATGCCGCCAGTATGAATCTTATCTTTGCAGGCCTCCATTCTCTCATAGATTGAAGCATTCTCTATAACAGCAATTTCTGGAGGTTCTGAAGGACGACCATACCAGATACCACCTATTTGACCATCTGGCATTATAAGACTAAAAACATATCGTCAATTATCCAAATACCAATTTGCAAATTTTTCTCGACTTGAGAATCGTTTCTGATCACCAGTATTCGCTCTGAGAGCTTCATCGTTCTCATCTTTGGAATATATGATTATAGAGTCTATTGCAGATTCAGGAACTCATACATGAAGATCGTATTCTCCGAGTTTCTCGAGAAAAATCGATCTACCAAATGGTGGCTTTTCGAAATGAAGAAGATGGAGATTGGCACTCTCGAGGTCTGCTAAATTTGTAATATCGAGAAACGGGTATTGTACTGGAAATACGCGGAAAGCATATTTTTTCCCAAAATCATTAATAGGGGTGATGAGTTCATATTCTCATCGTTCTGAAATCTGAATATTCTTTGCTCATTCTACGACATCGGCATTGACTTTGAAGTAGAGTAGACTCGCCAGATTGCCGATATATTCTTTCGGTTTTTCTATGACCTCTTGTATATATCCGTCGCTGTCAGTCTTGAATATTCCATATTTTTCTGGGTTTTGTACTCTTTTTGCGAGAGCTCCATATTCAGGTGACCGGGCAATCATATCGATATCTTTCTGATTAAAAAGCTGATCCGAAGTGACTATAAAACAGTCTCAGGAGATATCTATCCCCCAAAGGGCACTGCCAGTTCACATTGTGTCACCTTGTTCATGGTAGCTTATCGGTATACCCCGAAATGTATCTCAGAAATATGAGGTTATCACCTCTTTTTTATATTTTATGACAATAATGAACTCATCTACGTATGGCAAAAGGCTCTCGAGATTATATTCAAGGAGGGATTTTCACGCAACTTCTACCATTACTTTTGGTATAGTATCTGTTATTGGGCGGAGTCGTGTTCATTTTCAGGCGGCGAGTATGATAGCTTTCATAAAAAAGGATGTCAATATCTCGCCCAGTCTATAAAGCAAAAAGAAAAAGTAAAGAAAAAATCGTCCCTATATGAGACGATTTTTTATATACCGATATGGGGAAGGATCATGATTTGTGTATCCCCGAGAGAGGAGATACTTCATTTCGTATCATTGAATATCATATAGCGCTCAATACGATCATGATACTCTTCATCGAATACTCGAAAGACTTGTGGAGAAATATCTGTACTTCGAGTTGTGACTTCTATAGGAGTGATAAGAGTATTTTCATCGTTTTCAGCAATGAAAGCAATCTCTGCTCCAGATTTTTTTCTATAAAAATAGAGTGTATGAGTATCTGCAAGCTTCCTCTGGAGTTCGAGAAATATAAGATTTTCTGTAGCTCACTGTCTGAGGGTACCTTCGCCATGAATCTCTCAGAGAAGGGCAGCGATATAGCCAAGGTCACTGAAGTAGAGTTTCACGTGACGAGATGTTTCGGTATGAGTATCTTGTACCCACGGGCCGATAGCCTTGATTATGTCATGTTGTATAAGGAGCTCAGTATATTTATTCACCTTTCGTCGAGATATATTGAGGAGCTTTGCTATCTGATCTGCTTTAAAGAGATTTCCGATATTCATTGCGATTGTCCGCATATAAATATCAAATATGATATATTCTTTTTCGAACAATTCTTGATGGATGAGTGATCTTTTTTTATCGAAATCTTCTTTTATCGATGTTCCCACGAGGAGATGTTCGGGATACCCACCATTTTTTATATAGGTATCACGCAGGGTATTGAGTCTTTCTATGTCGATATCTCCTGAGAAAATATCAGAGACATTGATACTTCCTGTCTCATGTTCGAGGTATTCACGAAGTCAGATCGTAGGAAGTCGAAATACAGCAATATCATCATCGTATATTTCTCATTCATAGGAAAACACAACTTGTATATCAGACGATAATGGTTCAATAAATGATCGTATATCAGAGATTTCGAGATTTTCAGATGAATCTATGATGATAATCTTCACACCAACATCTATATCGTACTGCGAAAGTGAATACCCTTCTTCTTTATCGATATGCTGGTAATTTTGGGTATCTCCGAATACATCAAATTGTTCACATTCACGTAGAAATGTGGATTTACCTATACCATATGGTCATACTACAGCGAAATATCTCTTGGTTTTATTTTGGATGACCTTATGAAAGAGGTCGATGTATTTTTTTCTGTAGATCATACTCGAGATGTGGGGTATAAAAAACAACCCATTAAAACTATCTGATATATATTATAGCAGATAGTTATAAAATGAGCAAATATTAATGAAGAATTGTTATTTCCTAGAATTGTCTAAGAAATCGGATATCAGGATTCTGGAAATAGCGATTATCAGGAATCGCGTATTTGATCATGACGAGCCTATTGAGTCCCGCACCAAATGCGAAACCACTGTATACTTGAGGATCGAGTCACGCTTCTCGGAGGACATTTGGGTGGATGAGTCATGCGCCCATGAACTCTATCCAGCCAGATCACTTACAGATCTTGCATCCGTCTCCATCACAAAATGGGCAAGAAAAGTCTACTTCTACCCCTGGCTCGACGAAAGGGAAGTACCCAGGTCGCATGCGGATTTCGACCTCTTTCCCGAATATATCCCTGAGCATCGTGATGATTGTGAATTTTAGATGGCCGATACCGATACCCTTATCGACTACTATACACTCGATTTGATAAAAGGTATTCTCATGAGTCGCATCGATGTCTTCATTTCGAAATACTCTTCCGATCACGACTGATCGGATCGGGATATCCTTATTTCTGAGTATGAGGTTCTGCATACAGGAAGTCTGAGTCGCGAGGACATTATTTTCTCCTTCGAGCCAGAAAGTATCTTGCATATCTCGTGCAGGATGATTCTTTGGTACATTGACTGCATCGAAGTTCAGATACTCAGTCGTCATCTCCATAGATTCATGGATATCGAAGCCCATACGGCGGAAAGTATCTTCTACCTCTCGTCTGATCGTCGTCATAGGGTGGAGGCTTCCTTCTTCTGAAGGGAAGGGAATCGTCGTATCTTCCCATTCTTCGGACAATCGTGATTCAATAAATGATCGTTTTATATTCTCTCGTTGTCTATCGAGAGCTTCTCCTATAGCATCACGGAGTTCGTTGGCACGCTTACCTACATGGCCACGGTCTTCTGGAGAGAGGTCTTTGAGTCATTTGAGTATTACGGTAAGTTCACCGTTTTTTCCAAGGATAGTATTTTTATACTCTATTAGTGACTCTTCCGTGGTGATATTCGGAAGAGTAGCAAATACACGAGATTCGAGAGAGTTGAGTTGATCGATCATGATAAAGGAAAAATGAGGTATATTTGTTTCTTTGACGCAGTGTAATACCCTTTTTTGCACAGGAAGAGTACTTTCTCAAATATGAGTCTGAAAAGATATCTTCTTTCGCGCGGGATTAGACAGAGATAAGACTATTAAATTTTGAGCGGCATGATCAGGTGTCTATATGAGTATTTCTCATCATCTTTTGGGAATCCAGTGATGATTATCGGTGAGAGAGGGGACTTATACTCGAAGGCTATATAGTCTTCTCGCATAATATTTATGACTTCGAGGAGGTATTGAGCATTCACTCATACGATATCCTCTTGTCATTCTACAGTTCATTTGATAGATATGAGGGACGCTCCGATTTCCGTGTCTCCAGTAGATATTTCTACTACTCCTTCGTGCTTTGAGCGGATTCTCGTATTATAGTTGTTCTCGCGAGCGACGAGATTTGCTTGGCGTATACTCGTAACGAGATCTGATCGGAGTACGATAGTCTTCGTCGCATGAGTCGTCGGAAAAAATCCATCATAATCTGGAAACTTTCCTGAGAGGAGTCGGGAAGAAAGTCGGACATTGCCTCTTATGGCGAGGAGCTGGTTTTCATGAAAATAGAGTTCTATAGGCATTTTTTCCTCATCATCAGAGACGAGACGAGAGAGCTCTGCTGCGGTCTTCTTCGGTATTATCACGCTCGGATGTGTCCCCTCAGTCTGGACTTTCACGGTGAATTCGGAGAGGCGGAAACTATCAGTCGATGCAAATACGAGCTTATCCTCTATAGCTTTCAAATATATCCCTGCAAGCACTGGACGTACTGCGCCATCAGCAGTAGAAAAAAGTGTTTTTTCTATAGCACTTTTGAGATCTTTCGATTGTATTTTGAGAGGATTATTTGGTACGAGATTCGGGATTACGGGGAACTTTTCTGCACTCGCTCATTTGAATTTGGTATTACTCGATTCCGTCGTGAATTTGAGACTTCCTCATTTTTCGAGCTCTACTGTGACTTCTTTATCTTGTACGAGGGCAATGTAGGATGTGAGAAACTTAGAAGAAATAGTGAATCTCCCTTCCACTTCCACATCGACATGATCCTCGATGATATACTCGATAGCCATCTCGAGATTATTTCCCGTCAGGACGAGTCTCTTATATCATGCATCGATGAGGATATTTTCGAGTATCGGCGTGAGATTATTCGTCCCAGTCGCATGAGATGCTGTCTCTATGGCTTTACGGAAGAGGGAAGTATCGATACGAAAGCGCATGGGGAAAGAGATTATTAAAAAGTAAGTTAGCGAGGTTAATGAAAAGTCATCCTCAAAACTCTCAGAGAATTGTTATCAGATTATAGAAAAAGTCCGAGAATGCAACCTTTTTATCTCAGGGATATTATGGATTTCTTCGGATGATTTTTCATCTATTGCATTTTCAGGCATTTCTGATATACTGCTTTCAGTTGGTTCCTTATTATTTACGAAACACCCATGGCAGAACTCCACGAAAAGAGTGCTGGTGGTATGGTGTATAGAAAAATCTGAACGCAAATCCAAGTCCTTATGTTGGCTTGGAAAAATGCGAAAAATGAACTCGAATATGTCCTCCCGAAGTGACATATAGAGAAAGATGAGACGGCTATGCAGACTGCTCTGCGTGAGATATCTGAGGAGACAGGGCTCCAAGAAAAAGATCTCGAAGTCGTCAAATTCATGAACAAGATTGCCTATTCATTTATCGCCGGATATCTCGAAGGTGCCCCGATCATTCACAAAGAAGTCTCACTCTTCCTTGTAAAATATACAGGAAAATCTGAACCACGTCCACGTCGTGCGGAGAGATTCGTCTGATACAAGTGGTTTACTCCTGAAGAACTGAAAGGTATTTTTATCAAGCCTGATGTAGTCGGATTTCTCGAGAAGAATATCCATTTTATGTAGAGTAGTCGGATAGTTAGATAATTAGATAGTAGGATGGTTAGATGCTCGAATTGTTTAGATTTGCATAAATAGGAAGATAGATATAATTCGAATCAATATCTTTTCTAGTGACTTAAGTATGAAACTATCCTACCAACTGACCATCTAACTGCAATGTCTTCACATAAAAATCTCCAAGTTTGGCAAAGAAGTGTTGCATTTGTGACGGATATTTATAAAATCCTTGAGACTTTTCCGAAATCAGAGCTTTTTGGTCTTTCGGATCAGATAAAAAGAGCGAGCGTTTCTATACCTAGTAATATCGCAGAATGAAGTGCTCGGTGAACAACAAATGAACAAATCCATTTTTTTATATCTCTCGGTGATCTTGTTCAGAACTCGGAACCCAGATTCTGATAGCAAAAAATCTTTGATTTATCACTCTAGTACATGCAGAAAGACTCGAAGAAGAACTGATTATCATAGGAAAAATGCTTACTAAGCTCATCCAATCTCTGAGGACTTAGCCCCAACTATCCGACTATCCTACCAACTTACTATTCGACCAATTATGGATCTCTTTTATAAAAATAATACTCTCTCTATCGAATCTGATAAGAAGACTATCGAATTTCTCCCAGAATCAGTCCTACTTGATGGACTCACGCTCGAAATGGCAGGCGAATATGAGAAGTGAGGATTCCTCGCTTATGCTCATGAAGAGAATGAGTCGCTCATATTCCAGATCACTATTGAAGGATATCATGTGGGATATATACCATCTCTCATGACGGAGCTCTCGACGGCAAGTCTCGACTTTCTCGGAGATCTCGATGTCCTTATCACTCCTACAGCAAAAACGAGTACCGGACTCATCGATAAGATCGAGCCTCGTCTGATCGTCACATACGGTGAGACTGCTCATGAGCTCGCGACCCATCTCGGGATATCTGAGCCGCCTGTAGTGAAGTATCGATTTAAAGAAGCAGATCTCTCGCTTGAGAAAGCAGGGTGTGTCTTGATGGGAGAATAGAAGAATATGGATTATACTGAATTTAATTAATAATACTTGGTCCGCATTAATATTGTATTTAAATAATCTATTAACTTATGAAAGAAATATATTCATGAGAAGACCAAGTTAAGTTATGAACAACATCAGATCCATATCATGATTTAGCCAGCATAGTTTGTAAAGTTTTGGATACATGAGAATCACAAGTAATTCCACCAGAACTCATAGATAGAATGAATATTCACTGGAGACAGAGAGTGCAATTTCCACCGTCAGAATTGAGAGCAAACGATATTCTCTATGGGAATTTATAGTTTCTTAAGATATAGTCACTTTGGTGATGGTTAGTATCTGCTATTTTTTTATATTAAAAGTATAGACCATTCCTCTTTTGCTGGAGGATTTTTCTTTTGTCGCTATTAAAACTTGCAAAACGAGCTCATATTTATATACTCCAGCTGATTTTTCCTTCCAGAAAAGCGATATGCTTTCCGAAAAAGACCCAGATTCAAGAAATACACTCGCTAGCTACAGACATATGAAAATACTCCTCCGCTACATACTGATATTCCTTTCAGCCTTTCTCGTCATATTGCCTGCGGAGCAATCTGCTATGGCAGCTGAAGCAGGATGACCACATATCCCCGGACCAAAAGGAGCTATAATTGAGGGATGGACGGTAGGTGGTCTCCATATCACGAATACCATATTCTCGACATGGATATTCATGTGACTGCTTTTTGTGCTTATAGGAATCATGTATATCGCTATCCGTACTTCTTCTCTTCCGAAGCTTCGAGCATTTGGTCTCGATATCACCGCTCGTATTCTCGCGTATGCGACGTCTCTCATCGGTGATGCGAAGATAGCGAGAAATTACATGTGGCTTCTTGGAGGACTGATCATCGTCATATTCCTCGGAAATCTCACGGGACTCATGTTCGACTGGCTCGTGCTTGTTTCGAAAGATGAGTGGCTCGGTCACTATCTTCGTCCTATCTACTCCGATCTCTCTACGACACTTGTATTCTCTCTTACGGTGATACTTGTAGCTCAGCTGACTGCTTTTTATCTGAAAGGTCCATTGAAGCATTTGAAGCATTATCTCTTTAATTATCATGGTGATACGACTGCAGAGAAGATCGTGGGAGTATTCGTTTGATGGCTGCATTTCGCTTGAGAGTTTATCCGTATTGGCTCACTTTCGATGCGTTTGTTTCTCAATATTTTTGTCGGTGCGATACTTATCGGTGTGGTCGTCTTTGTCGGTGAGCAGATACCATCATTTCATACTGGTATATTCCGCCTCCTCACCCTTCCATTCTGGTTCTTCGAACTTCTCGTAGCCTTCCTCCAGGCGTATATATTCATGACACTCTCTTCACTTTATATACGAGAATCTCTTCCTGATATCCATCATTAGAAGTCAGGGAAGAGGGATCGCCTTCTTCTCTGGTTTCTCTCGAGACCCAACCGGATACTTCCTCTCCGTACCATCTTCGAGAAATCATTTATTATTCTTACCTTTCTATTTTATGTACACAGCTTTCGCACTTATCGGTGTTATCGGTTCTGGAGTCGGTATCGGACTTATCGGTATGGGTGCTATGCAGGCTATTGGTCGTAATCCAAGCGCCTCTTCCGATATCAATGCAAAGATGCTTACAGCAATCGCTCTCTGTGAAGTTCCAGGACTTCTCGCATTTGCTGCACTTTTTCTTATTAAATAGTCAGTTAGTCGGATAGTCAGAGTTAGTTGCATAAAAATTTCGAACAACCGACTTGCCCTACTATCCTGCTCTCTAGCTTCAGGCCATCCTACTATCCTACTATCCTACTACCATGGACACACTTTTCGATCTTTCATCATTTATCATTCAGGGGATCAACTTTCTTATAGTTGCCCTTGTATTGCGTTCGTTCTTTTTCAAGCCATACATGAAGTTCCTCGATGAAGAGGCTCATAAGCGTAAAGAACTCGAATCAAAACTTGCAGAGAGTGATGCAATTCTCGAATCTGCAAAATCTGATGCAGAAAAACTCTTTGATCAATCAAAAGTCGATGCAAAAATAGTCGCAAGTGAGATCGTAGAAAATGCTCGAAAGGAAGCATCAGAAATAAATGAACGTGCCAGTAAGGATGCCGATATGGCTCGCTCAAAATGATTTGCTGATGTAGCTCATGAGCGCAAAGCGATGACAGATGAATTAAAGACAAAGGTACTCGATATTGCACTGAAGCTCAATGCAAAACTTTTTGATAAAAACGATGCAAATGTCGAGTTTCTGAAAAAAAATGCTCCCTGAGTCGAATTCTAAAATATTTTCTCCTAGCATATTTCTGGGAGAATATGGAAAATTATTTCCCCCATTTCTCATAAACCTATGACCACTCTTGATCTCACTTCTTACTCGCGAGAATCACTCGAACATATACTTCACATAGTGAAGGCGTATCGAAATTCCCTCAAACAAATAGGAAAGCGAGCAATCCTCTCTGATCCAAAAGATCCACCTGCCGTCACTGCTACTATAGAATATGTAAGTGGTATGGATAGAGCTTCTGTCGAAAAATATGCGCAATCATGTATGAAAGAGCTCTTTCCTGAATATACTGGTGCAGCTCCTCTCCTTCGTCAAAATCCTGAACTCATGGGATGAGTCCGAATATTCGTCGGAGATGATATGATCGATGTATCATTCCAAAAGTTCGAAACCCTCTTTCTTAAATAAGATTCAGGATACACGGATCCCCTCATTTCTACACTATATATTAACTTCATTTTCCTATGTCCCACTCTGCTGTCGATCTTGCTGCTCATCTCATCAAAGAACTCGAAACAAAAATCGACTCTATCGAACTCTCTCCTGACCGTGTGAATGCGGGTACGGTAGTATATCTGGGTGATGGAATCGCCAAAGTCGTATGACTGCGAAATGTTGCCTATAACGAAGTCGTCGAGTTCGACTCGGGAGCTCGTGGTGTCGCTATGAACCTCGAAGAGCACTATGTCGGTATCGTCATACTCTCTGGATTCTCTACGGTACGCGAAGGTATGATCGCTAAAGCTACTGGAAAGATACTCGAGATCCCCGTCGG
Source organism: Candidatus Altimarinota bacterium (assembly GCA_031386685.1). Taxonomy (GTDB): domain Bacteria; phylum Patescibacteriota; class Gracilibacteria; order BD1-5; family UBA2023; genus JAGOMW01. The sequence continues at coordinate 50,085 of JANNCQ010000039.1, forward strand.
TGAGGCTCTTCTCGGTCGTGTCGTCGATCCACTCGGGAATCCTATCGATGGATATGGAGAGATCAAAGCAAAAGAATACCGACCAGCAGAAAATGTCGCTACAGGAGTCATGAGTCGTAAGTCTGTCCATGAGCCTCTTACTACAGGTATCAAGGCGATCGATGCGCTGGTGCCTATCGGACGATGACAGCGTGAGCTCATCATCGGTGATCGTCAGACAGGAAAGACCCAGATCGCGATCGATACGATCCTCAATCAAAAATGAAATGGTGTAAAATGTATCTATGTCGCTATCGGACAAAAGGATTCGAAAGTCGTCGCTATCTCAGAAGAACTCAGAAGAGCAGGAGCTATGGATTATACGATCATCGTCTCTGCTGGTGCTTCTTCTCCTGCGGCGATGCAGTGGCTCGCTCCCTATGCTGGAGCTGCTATGGGTGAATATTTTATGTTCAAGGGAGAGCATGCACTCATCATCTATGATGATCTCTCAAAACATGCGAATGCCTATCGTGAGATGTCACTCCTTCTTCGTCGTCCGCCAGGTCGCGAGGCATATCCGGGAGATGTATTTTATCTTCACTCTCGTCTCCTCGAACGTGCAGCGAAGCTCAATGATGCCCTCGGTGGAGGATCTATGACAGCACTCCCGATCATCGAGACTCAGTGAGGTGACGTATCGGCGTATGTCCCGACGAATGTCATCTCGATCACTGATGGTCAGATATTTCTTGAATCAGGACTCTTTAATGCCGGAGTGAAGCCTGCGATCAACGTGGGACTCTCTGTCTCTCGTGTGGGTGGATCCGCTCAGACGAAAGCGATGAAGAAAAATGCTGGAACACTGAAACTTTCCCTTGCACAATATCGAGAACTCGAAGCATTCTCTCAGTTTGCCTCTGATCTCGACCCAGATACGAAGAAGCAGCTCGAACGTGGAAAACGTATGGTCGAGATCCTGAAACAAGATGTCTACTCTCCTGTAGCCTTCGAGAAGCAGGTGTGTATGATCTTTGCTGGAAATGCCGGTTACCTCGATAAGGTAAATGTGAAGGATTTACACAAATTCGAGCACGACCTTTTCATCGGGCTCGATCGTGAAGAGAAGATCCTCACTTCTATCCGTGAATCGAAGGATTTCTCTGATGAGACGAAAAAATCTCTTGGCGATTTTCTTGAGAACTTCGCGAAACTTTTTGAAGAGTAGAATTAGATTGATTATCCTAATGAAATAGATATTATAAAAATAAAATTTATTTTTGTTAAATTATCTTAATATGTTTTTCATCTGGACTGGTTGGTGACTTATCGTTCCGTTATTCTTTTTTCTTGGTATATTTGCAAGTTTGTGAATCCAAAATTTACTGGATATGGTTATCGTTGAGAAATCATTATCAGCAATGGTTTCTATTATCTTATCTCAAATAATTTTTTGAAGTATACTTTTCTTTTTAGGAAAGCATATGAATAGAGAAAAAGAAACAGAATTCGTACATAAAGACTCTTGAAAACTACTGCTATCTGAAAATGAAAACAAATTCTTCTTTATACCTATTCAGTATTGGTGACTCGTTATCATGCTAGGAACTATTATACTCAATGTTTTATCTTATTTAAAAATCCTGTAGAATGCCATCCTGAAAAGAAATAAAAGCTCGCATCAAATCTGTAAAGAATACTGGGAAGATCACGAAAGCGATGGAACTCATATCCACTGTGAAGATGAAAAAAGCGCAAGAAGCAGTCATATGACTTCGGCCTTTTGCTCTCGCTGCTCTCTCTATCTTGGGTAAGGTCTCAAAAAGTGACGATATACTCGGTATATTCTCTGCGACTCCTGTCGCAAATAGAGAACTCATCGTCCTGATAGCATCTCAGAAGTGACTCTGCGGATGATATAATACCAATATCTTCAAAAAAACTACTGAATATATCCGTGATGATAGTGATACGCCATATACAAAAGAATACCACTATATCACTATAGGAAAAAGAGCACGTGACTTCATCCTTCGTACGGGACAACATCTCATAGCTGATTTCTCTGATGAGATGAAAGATCCTCTCACTCCTGCAGAGTCTCGGCGTATGGTCCGTGCTATCGTCGATCTCTGGAAGAGCGAAGAGTACTCGAAGGTCTCAATCATGTACAATCACTATGTATCAGCGATATCTCAGCTTCCAACTGTGAAGACACTCTTCCCAGTGAACCGGGCTGATATATTCGAATTTCTCGAACGGTCTGTATGAGCCAAGTACAAAGAGGAAAGCTATGATGGATCATATGTGATCGAGCCCGATGCAGAGACGATCGTCAATATGACCATCCCTCTTATCCTCGACGGTATCGTCCATGAGACCCTCCTCGAGGCGAAAGCTTCTGAGCATGCTGCACGTATGGTCGCCATGAAAAACGCGAAAGATAGTGCAAATAAGAAGGCGAGCGGACTCACTCTGATCTATAATAAAACCAGACAGGCAGCTATCACGAAAGAAGTATCTGAGATCGTGAGCGGAGTCGAGAGTATGAAGGATGTATAATAATTTTGTTATAATTGCAGCAATTAGGTTTACATTTTCTGGTAAGATAATTCCGTAAGGAATTATTCTCTAAGAAATTGTACCTATGCCTTCTTGTTATGCATATATGGAACTCAAGCAAAAAATGTTAGATGAT
>JANNCQ010000089.1:0-35070 GCA_031386685.1 Candidatus Altimarinota bacterium
AATCCCGATTCGTCGGGAAAAACAAGGTAGTAAATATCAAGTATCGTAAACAGGGTAATGGTGGATCATTCAATGGTCTTGATACCTTCGCTACGAACTTCCTCGATACTACTCTTCAACTCGTATTTACTCCAAGTTTCTACGAACAGCCTCTTGTCTTCGCTGGTACAGATCTTTCTCTTGCTGATTCTACAGAAGCAGTAATTGAATACTATATCACTCGTGGTCAGGAAGTTGCACAGGAAATGGCAGACGGAATCGGAACTATGCTTTACGGTGACGGTACAGGTAACAGTGGTAAAGACTTCCTAGGGCTTCGAGCTATCGTCGATGATGGTACTCTCGTCGCAACATACGGAGGACTTAATCGTGGCACATATACAGAAGCCGCTTTTGCAGGCGGTCTTGATCCTTCTCGAACTGGATTCGGTGTTGGATCACTTATCGGTGGAAACGTAAAATCATCTGTAGGTACTCTTACTCTTGATATTCTCGATTCTGCATATCGTGCAGCATGGTCAGGTAATTTCCGCCCTACACTCATCGTCACTACTAAGGAAGTCTATCGTATCCTCGAAAAGCTCTTCCAGCCAGTGACTAATATGCAGATGCAACAGTATGCTAGCCCTACTCTTACAGCTACTAAGACTATTCAGCCTCTCATGGCTCAACAGGGTTACGCATCACTCTTCTATAAGGGTATTCCAGTACTCGTAGACGAGAAGTGTCCTACAGGATATCTCTTCATGCTGAATATGGAGACTCTCGAATTTCCTACTAAGGATATGTGGAATTCTGATCCAGTCGCAGTATCGACTTCAAATATTGATGGTCAGTACGCTGAAAATATGGAGAAGGCAATTGGATTCTCTATTGGTAAGCTTGTCACTCCTGTAAATCAGTACGGTATGATTCAACATATGTACTTTGGAGGTCAATTCTACTGTACAAATCCTAAGTTTAACTCTACGCTTTCAGGTATTACAGGATAGTCGCTAAGACTGGGTTTTCTATTTTTTCATCTATACACTTATGTCTGGATTCCTTCAGAAAGGGACTCGTATCCCAAATCTTCCTGATGTACTCGTAGTATCTGTACCAGTCACAATATGACCAACGTCATTCACGACTGCCGCAGATAATCGACTTATCGGAGGACGTGTTCTCGGTGTAACTCTTGCGGTCGGAACTGATATTGCAAAACTTTCAGTCCTTCCAACGATCAGCGCAACAGGTGTCGTAACTGTCACCTTCAACGCTGCATCTACCGCAGTGGCTACAGCTTTTGTACAGGTGGCTCTCGCTACAGGTAATATATAGCAATGGAGGGGGTTTATACCCCTTCTATGGTATTTATTAACTTTTCATACTTATGTCAGAAAAAACAGTAGACACAGAAAGCGTTATCTCCGCAGGCTCAAATAGTGAGCAGAAGAAGATTCTTGAAGGTCGATGGCTTGAAACTCTCACCGTCACTGATATCGATGAAGAAGAGTTTGAAGGGATGTGGGATAGTGTTCCTTATATCATTCCAGTCGGAGGAAGTAAGACTTTTCCAGCTCCTCTTGCTGATCATCTTACTGCAAGCCTCGCTTCCAAGATGCTCACTCGTGCAGGCCTTATCCCAAGTGATAATATCGCAAAGTATCAGGAATATTGTAAGAAGATCCAAGGACTCGAAGTAGTAGACTATTCTAGTATGACTTATGAGGAACTTATAGCAAGTGCCGAAGCTAAGGGAACCGCTACAGTCAAAAAAAACGGAAAGCCTATGACTAAATCAGAACTCTGAATTTCTCTATCAAATGCCAAGTAATTTTACTAAAATTCTCGATGATGAAATAGAAGAGCTTATTCATACAAAGAATGGGCTCATTGCTGACACCAATGATCTATCGACTCGTAAAAGAGAATTGCAAGTAGAAATAGGAGAGCTAGAAATTAAGAGTGCAAATATTGTCTTTAGTGAGAAAGCACGTCTCGCAGATATTAATAAGGACTTTATAGAAGAGATAGAAGGTAGAAATGGAGCAGTTACTCAAAAAGAGGATTGTTTCTTTGTACTTTTGGCTCATTTAGTAGTAAATATCAGCAAAACAGGCTCTCTATGAGGTCTTATCGAAGAAAACATATCAACACTCGGTGAGCTTCAAAATAATCTCATTTCTGAGATAGAAAAATACAAGAATTTTAATAAAGATGTTGTAAATCGCCTGAATGAAGTGGAAAATGTAGAAATAGAGATAGATAGGATCTACGGAGAGGCGAAAATCATGCAAGAAAAGATAATAGCTTCACAAAAAACTCTTGAAGATATAAAAATCCTTGAGGGAGAGACAAAACAACAGAGGGAAAATATTGAGAAGGAAAAAGAATATGTACTTCTTGAAAAAGAAAGACTATCACAAGAGTCAGCACGTATCGAAAATCAATGGAAAGCTCTCGAAAATACTAAAAACTATCTATGACAAAGCCAATCCTCGAAATAAAAGACTTCTCGGCAGGTATCACGTATGATGAAACAGATATTGTGACTGATGGTTTTGATGATCTGATAAATATTGATGTAAAAACGAAACTTTGAGTTGCCACTATATCACACGATTATACTGCTTCATCTTCTGGATGATCTTTTGGCCAAATCTATCCAACGAATAGTGCGGTAGAATATTCTCTTCTTCCAGATATAACAGGTATATGAGTGCAGAACGCTCAATCTTTTTACCTCGATAGCACGACGAAGACCCGTATTCTCATGCTCAATCAGTCCGCTCTTACTGGTGGCTCTGCTATAAGTCTTCTATGGAATAATGCAGGTGCGGTCGATTACCCAATCAAGTCAGAAATAAAGCTATTTAATAATCGTCTGATATTCCCAACATGAGCAAGAAGTATTTCTTCTATCGGACTCTGGTCATCTGGTACTTATAACTCTATATGAGGAAATGGAACTACTACTATAGATATCCAAGCAAATGGAGTCGGGTATGCTTTCCAATCTCTCCTTAAGTATATGGAAGGTGGGACACTTTACTGGTGGGATGGATCTGCTTATCAAAGCGTGACTATCACAAGTATCACGGTAGTTTCCCCTACCCGTAGTACAGTCGTCATAAGCTCGGCTATACCAAGTGGGAATTATTATGGATATGCAATATGTCCAGTCAATGGATGAATAAAAAAAGATGATGGAACTACTCTCACGACTACGACGCTTCCCAATGGAGGGAATGTCTATAAGCCGATGATCGCTTTCGGAAACAATCTCTATATAGGAGACGGGAAGACGATATGCCAAGTGGATAATCTTATTTCTACATTCAATACTACCGCAGCAAATGGGAGTCTCCAAGTAGGAAATGGCTATACAGTCAAGCAAATAGAGTCGATAGGATCATACATGTATATCCTCGTGGATGAGTTTGCGAGTGAGTATTACTCTTTCTCTAGCGTAGTACCTATCAATGCACGCTCACGTCTTCTCATCTGGGATGGAAAATCAAATCAATTCCAAAACGATATTGATATAGGAGTGCAGTGTTATGGTATCAAAGCGATAGAAAATAAGATCTATGGAGTGATTGATTCGGCTCACCAAGATGGAGTACTATTCTCGTATTTTAATGGCTCTGATTTCCCTACTATAGCGAAATTCAAAGTACCATACGCTCAATGTCCCGTCAACTGTATTGCCTATGATCGTGGAAGGTTCTTAATAGGAGTCAATGAGTATAATAAATCAAATGCCTTTCAGTATGCGTATGTATTCTCGTATGCTTCATATGCTATAGATGTGCCAACAGTCACAAAAGCATATTCATATCAAAGTACTCAAAGCTACGATATAATAAAGGGTATGGACTTCTATAAGAAGTGAGCATTCCCAATACAAATGAAATACTCTGGACAATATCCAATGCAGTTCTTACAATTCAATATCCCAAGCGTAAATGATCTCTACCAACAGTATGCAGTGATACAGTCCCAAAATTATGAAGTTACAGGGGATCAATTTGGACAGCTTGTACGAGGCATACAAATAGTATGTAAGTCTACTATCCCCACCTGATCATTTATCCAAGTAAAGTATAGAGGAGATCAAGAAACGAGCTATACGACACTTCCAACAACCATCACGAGTGTAAATCAAAACGTAGTACTCTGGGGAATCAATAGGAGATACCAAAAAATGAGTTTCCAAGTAATAATGTGATGAAATGGAACATGAACGCCAGATATTGTTAAAATACTTCTTCTCTAATGCTTACTCCTGATCTTCGACATAGACATACTGGACTCAGTGAAGATGGTGAAAGAATACGTGCAGTCGATATAGACTGGACATGATATTCGAGTGCTTCATGATCTCTCAATTTTATGGCTCTTGATATATTCTCTACATCGTGAGCAAATGCTGACGGAACATATAGAGATGTGATATATCCATGAATTGAGGGGGATAGAGGGGCATCGTATAATAAAACTATACTTACAGGACTAGGAGCAACAGTATGCCAATATACTCAAAGAAGTGTACTCGATACGGGGGTGTTTGACGGTATAGATTTCACAATCTCTTCATGAAAAATATGTGTCATAAGCACAAATATTACCTCTGCAAGTGCTATACTGAGGCTGAGTATCACTTGATTCATACGATACCTTGCAAGTAACTCAAACGATCTCACATCGACAGTAAATAGAGTATCTTTTATTAATTCTTGAACAACTGATGTAAAATTTCGTATAAAATTCGCAAGCTCTCCATGATCACTTCCTTCTTTCGGTATACTTATTGAGATAAAATAAAATTGCAAATAGTCTTTTTCCATTATAATAAATTCAACTGGGAAGTTACGTTTATTAATCATAAATTATGGCTTCTTCCACCTACTGAAATATCTTCCAAGATATAATTGATCTGACGAGCTTATCCAATACGTATGCCGACTCTAGCAATACAACCCGTCTCATAAAGACGGCTATTATGAAAGCGGAGAAACGAGCTCTCGAAAATACAGAGGGATACGATAAAGAGACTACCTCTACGTTCACGACTACGGCAGGAACTGCGACATATGCAATACCAACGTGAGCGGATAGAGTAAAGAAAATGTATGTGACTATATCCAGTCGCAGATATTATCTATGAGCGGATAGATTTCTTGAGGATATCGCCTTTGATAGACTCCAAACTGTACAGACTGTACGCTCAGATATTCCACAATACTGGACGATCCAGAATAATCAGATTGTCATATATCCAGCTCCCAATACAAGTAGTCTCGTATATACCGTCACTCAAAATAATATACCAACAAGTATAAATATCTCTCCTTCTTCTTCGGCTGATCAAAATACAGTATGTAGTATTAAAGAAGGATTCGAGGATATGCTTGTATTCAAGTGATGCTCGGCGGTATTTCGACAGAGAGAGCAATGGGATCTTGTAAGACAATATGATGCGGATTATAAAGAGCTTTATGCGGAGTTCTGGAATAAAGTGTCCTCGGCTACAAGTAGCCCTCTTATCAAGTGAAAAAGAACAAGCATAATCGATCCTACTCGCTATCCAAATACCCTAACTAAATCATAATATGGCTCTTTCTACTGCTCTTTCTTCCGCTCTCAAGTGAAGAACTGTAAAAACCTCGACAGCGTGAAACACGTATGATCCTACTATTGCAAAACAAGTCGCTAGTGTATGAGGAAATGTAGCCGATCGACAGGCGACACGAAACGCTCTCTTAAATAAGCTCAATACAGGGGTAAATGCTCCAACTGGAACGCCTACAGGTGCAACGCCTACCAATCCTATGGCAAGTGGTACGCCAGTACAGCCATGAGGGACACAACCTACTCCAACTCCTGTAACTCCTACACCTACAACTCCAATAGATCCAAATCTCCAAGTATATAAAGCGAATCTTGGCATTACTGATGAGTATACACAGCAAAATAGTGCCCTTCAAGATCAAGCGGCCGCTAATGCGAAAGCAAGTGGGGATTTCTCGTATGCTGACTACTATAAGGCTCTCTCGGATAGCTCAGGACGTACAAAAGCTCAGCAAGATCTCATAAGCCTTCAAGGACAGCAAGCAAATATCGACTCATGAATATCTCTTCAAGATAATGAAGTCTCTAAAGGAGATAATGCAATGCTCGACCAAGCGAGACAAAATGAGTTTCGCTCTCGACCAATGAGAGAACAACTTGCTCTCAATATTGCTCGTCAATGAGTCCAGCAGAATGCTATAAATCTTGCCAATAGCGACATAAAGACTCAGATGGATTTTAAGCAACTTGAATTTAAGAACAAAGCGGATGCAATAAAGACACAACTCGAAGCTCTCAAAGGCAAAGTCCCTGACTATATGATCAAGTATGCAGAAAGTAACCTTGCGAGTAACCTACAAAAAGCACAACAGACATACGCTCAACAGCTCAAAGACGGTGACGTGAACTCTACCGATCCAGTCATACAGAAAATAGGAGTAAAGAATGCAGTACAGGCAGTATATGACAAATACTGACCTATTATTTCACGTTCTCCTGATCAAATCACAAGCGAAATACAAGGACTCATGAAAACTGGTATGAGCTTCAAAGATGCAATGCAAAAGAATCTCATGGAGCCTCTACAGTCTAAGAGTAACTATGGAACGTATAGTAAATCAATGGAAAATAAGGCTCTCGGAATAAGCAATAATGATGTCAAAACCGTAAATGTGAAGAACCCTGATGGAACAGAAACAACTATGCAATGGAATGGATCATGATGGTCTCAAATAGTAAATCCTCTTGCTGGATGAAGTGTATCTGGGGACTTACGAGGTCTTGCAAATCAATTCCCATGACAAGCGTGGGCAAAGAATAATAATCCAGCTGGAATCACTTGGAATGCTAACTTCGACAACTGACAAGGTACAGCAAAACTCTTTGCGGATGCAGGGATACAATTTGCCAAGGGAACTTCACGCCCTTCTAATGAATGAGGAAACTATGTGACTTTTGCTACGATAGAAGATGGATTAAAAGCTCAACAAATCATCATGTCTCAAACATATGGAAATAGTACAGTCTGACAAATGCTATCATCTTGGGTAGGTACAAACGAGTGACCAAACTATGCAAATCAAGTCGCATGAATGGCATGAGTCGATCCGAACGTCAAAGTATCTTCACTCACTCCTGAGCAACTCTCTACGCTTCAAATGGCTAAAATACAGAAGGAAAGTCCGGGACTTGCAAAGTTACTTCAATCTGCAAAACCAGATACAACTGAGAAGCCAATAGATCCTTCTAAATTATCACTCTTTGAGAAGTATAAAAAAGACTGAATACTCCCAAGTAAAGATGCTCTCAAATGACTCGGCATGACTTCTGAGCAGTTCACTCAGAATGCTGATAAGTGATATAATGCATTTCTAGATCAGAAAGCAAAAGAAGTATCGGCACAATTCCCAACTCTAGATCTACAATATACTCCTACATATGCGACTATAACAGATACTCAAAGAGAAAAACTCAATGAATCACTCTCTAAAATAGGTGATATCGATAATAGAATAACTCAACTCAAAGATCTCTTCGTGAAGAATGGAACAGAGGTATTCCCAACAGATGCAAAGTCTAAAATGGAGTCACTAAGAAAACAGATAATCCTCAAGGCAAAAGAAATGGAAAATCTCTGAGTGCTTAACTGACCTGATCTATGAATACTCGAAGATCTTTTACCAAGTACGACATGAACATTATCGGGGTTATTTAGCTTCGATAGTAATACACTCTCAAAGATAAATAATATACAAGAAAATTATCGATCTGATGCCTCTTCTAAAGCTATAGGATATGGTGCAAAGCTTACTTTCAAGGATCAAATAGAGCCTTGAAATGATACTACAGATGAAGTAACATGAATATTTTCAGGATGATGACAGACATTTACCCCGACTTCTGGAAAAACATTTATTATCCCTCAACCATAAATCTATGCCATATACAGAATATGAACTTAAAGTAGCAAAATCTATAAAAGAACAAGGTGGAACGGAAGCAGATTTCCGTGAGTGGCAAAACTCACAAAGAAATATAAGCAAAAAAGAAGAACCATGAATGCTTTCTAAGATTAAAAATAACTTTACTGAGACTATCAGTGACGTAGAAAAAAACCTAGAAAAAAGATGAAGTGATTATTATGATCTTGTAAATAGTAGTCAAGATAGCTTATGAAGTATAGCACTACAAGGAGCATGAATAGCCTCTTGAGCTATAGGGGATGTACTATGATGAGCAATATGAAGTACTGCTAAAACAGCAGATATAGCAACATGAGAAAATGCAAGTGGATTAATAAAAGATATTGCAAAGTCAGACTTCCGAAAATGAGTCTGAGATGTATGAAATTATGTATCATGAAAATATTGAGAATTTGAACAGGCTTATCCAGAAGCATGAAGAGATGTAAGGGCGGTAGGTAATATAGCAAATATTTTGCCTGCACCTAAAACAGTATCTGCTATTATGAAGTGATGATCAAAAATACCTGAAATTATATGATCTTGAGTAGATGTTGCAAAACAAGAAATAAAAGATATAGTACCAAAAATATGAAAAACAATTAATACAGGTGTAGAGAGTGGGCAGAAATGAGCATGAACACTTACTAAGTCTATTATCTCATCACAATCTGGAATATGAACTCCTACAGTAGAATCGATACTAAGAAATCCAGAACTTCAATGAAAAATACGTTCGTGAGAATTATCATGAGCTCAAACTCTCGATGAGGCAAAATTAGGTATTGATCAAGTTTATCGAGATTTATCAGAAACAGGAAGACAATACGATACAGTCAGAAATTTGTCTATTGTAGTACCAAAATCTGAAATAAAAAATACAATTTTTTCACAGCTTGAATCAGAAGGGCTTTCATCTGGATGAAAACTCAATTTAGTAGACTTACCAGTAAAAGATAGAGGGGCAATACAACAGGCAGTTAAATATATAAATGAGTATGGAGAAAATATGACTCCTAAAAATGCTCTTTCAATTCGCCAAAAGCTTGATGATCTTATAAGCTACAAAAGTGATGTAGGAAGTAATGGGGAAAGAATAGTAAAATGACTACGTGCTAAAATAGATGAATATTTATGAGAAAAACTTCCATGACTTAAAGAAATAGATGCTGAGTATGCACCTGAGAGGCAATTTTGGTCGCAAATACGAAGAGATATATATAATAAAGATTGAACTGTAAAAGATAATGCTCTTTCTATTATTTCTAATATTACAAATAAAGGAAATGAGGCTAGACTTACTCGTATGGAAAAAATACTTCCATGAATATGAGAAAAAGTAAAAGCACTCAGGGCTTTTGAGGATATACAGTCTGCTAGTGGTATAAAAGTATGAACATATTTACGTAATAGTACAACATGATGACTTGCCCTAACAGGAAACATTATTCCTGCTATAGCATTATGGGTATGAACTCATCCAGTAGTAGTTTGAAGACTGCTAGAAGCTTATGGAATTGCAAAAAAACGAATACAAGAGATTTTAAAGAAATGAAAAAATATCTCTTGAGATGATGCTAAGGTATTGCACTCGGTTATACAGGATACCCCTCCTTCAAAAGTAGAAAATATACTAAATAGTCTTTCTTATAATCCCACTACTAATGAATTGACGAGTGGCAATACATCAAAAAAAGTCACAGTTAAAAATATAATGAAAAATAGATAAATGTACTTGACAATATATTATATAGTAATATATTATTACAGTAATATACTGTACTTTCTTATATAATTTTATGAGCAATAATGGAAGTAATGATAAACTCATGTGACTTATATATAGTTTAATCATGTTGTGAATATTCTATTTTTTCTTTGCAAAAGAAGAAGTAAAGTATATCCCATCATCTTGATCCCATTACTCTAATACTCCATAATATATGGTGATTTTTCCTCGCATAAAATCCATATTTTCTAGGATACAATGGGTCACTCTTATCCTCATAGGAGCTATACTATATCAGCAATCACTTATTAGTGATTTTAAAGACCATATTGATATAGTAGAATCAAGTCTAAATTATTCATTGGTAGGTAATACTTCAGATATAAGGGATTTAAACGAGAAGCTCGATGATCTAGAATCTAGAATAGATGAGACTTCGTGAAATACAGATGATGTATCATCTAATAATAGTGATCTAGAGTCTCGTATATCATACTTAGAATCAAATATAGCATCAAATATATCATCATTAAAATCAGATACTGAATCATCTATATCAAATATTGAATGGAGACTCGATGATATTGAATCTGCTATAAAAAAAATAAAAAATATCCTGAATTAACAAAAACAGTAAAAGATATACTTAAAAATAAAGAGTAGCTTATAAAGCTTATAAGAATACAAATAGTGTACGTTGGCAAGAATTTTGTGTTGAAATCAAGAGAAAAATCTCTAACATATGCATATGGACACAAATGATTCTACCATCCTCGGAAAACTTCCGACATTCTTTCGATCTCCAAATGGTAAAAAGCCAACTCGTGAGATGATAACAAAATATATAGATACTATAAAAAAGAATGAAGGATTATAAAAATCCCCACTAATTTGGGGATTTTAAAAATACTGTAATTTTGCCTTCTCTTCTTTTTCTCTCTGTATCTTTTCATTCACAAAAGCAACTCTTTTTTTCATCACTTGATCATATTCTCTTGTATGATCTTTTGATTTTCTTTTACTTCTTTTTCTGGTATATGTGTAGAGCATTTTTTTATCGTTAAATAGCGACTCAGTATGCTTCTTTCCATACATTCGCATGATATGCCTTTACAGATCAATAGTTCGCATCGAATACGTCTATGGGAGGATATTTTTCTATGGATACTGTACACTTTAGTTTTCTCCAATTACCATATCATACTTTCTTTATGGTCGCATAGTCTTTTGACTCATCAAGACGAATTGCAAGCTCTTCTACTCTTTCCTTATAGTAGTTTCTACTCTTTGCCATTCATCCCTTTCATCCCATATTCTGGAATCTTCTATGAGTTTCTATTTGCTTCTCTTGTTCTAGTTTTTCCATACCTTCTGCCATAAGACGAAGCATAGATGGAGTAATAGATATAGGCTCTTTTGATAGAGATTTTAACTTTCGTTCGCATTCTATAAAGTACTTACGAACTTCTTTCCCTTTTTCATTTTTCTGCATCATTGCTATATTCTTAGCCATATCTATAGATAGTATATAGTCTATTTGCCTTCCACCATTTTCGGGAACTACCGAAAGCGATTGATAATCAATATCTAGAATGAAATCTTCAATTCTTGGCTTTATCCAATCTGAGAACTTATCTCATACTTCAAGAAAATTCCAGAGATCTCGTGCATTTACTGCCTTTATATCTTCTCCTCCGATACTAGTATCAATTATAGTAGGAAATGTACTCATATAGAAAAAATAGTTAAAAATAAATAAAATCCCCTCCATGAAGTAGTGCTTGGGAGGGGATTTTATAGGTCATGGTTGTGACCTTCTCTCTATAAGCACTACCAAACAAAGAGAAGTTGCCACAACAGGCGGAACAAATTTAAAATTCTCATTTTTAATTTTGCAATATTCACAAAAAGAATAATAATATTTAGGTAACTATAATACCTATGAAAAAACTTCCTAAAAAGCTTTCTCCTAAAGAAAAACTTATCAAAGCTATGGCTATGAAAGAGGAGAAAAAAGAATCTAAAAAATGCTAATTATGCTCTATTTTGTACTTATCTTACAACTCGTGACTCTCGGAGTGCTTCTCTACCCTAAATTAAAGAAAATATCTGTAGAATCTCAGGAGAAAAAAGAATCACCAAAGTGAGAATTTGCAATAACTCCAAAAGAATCTCTCGGTCAAAAGCTCGTAAAGAAATGACTCTCTAATCTTCCTGAAAATGCCTAATGCGAAAATAGATGCAAATAATACGAAAGTCCTTATATGAGTTTCTACAGCCGATCAAGTAACTCCTATAATGATCGCAGTCGATCCAGCGGATAATCGTGTCTTAATCAGTTCAATCTAACATTTAAAGACTGGGTGTCTTTAAATTATGTGAAACGCTACCCGTGATGCTAATAATACCGCTACTCTACTCGGAATATCTTCCGTAGACTGAATAACTCCGATCCCTATTCAAGTCGATCCTATAACAGGAGCGATAATGGGGAAACTCATAGGATCTTCCGCAAGTCCGCTCACTACAAAATGAGACTTATATACCTATTCTGCAGTCAATGCTCGACTTGCCATTTGAACAAATGGACAAGTACTTTCTGCTGATAATGCACAAGCTACGTGACTTAAATGGATCACGATATCTGCATGAACTGGTGATGTTGTATGACCAGCATCTTCTGTAGACTCTGAAATAGCCCTTTATTCTGGAACTACTGGCAAACTTCTTAAGAGAGGTACAGTATGAGCAAGTCTTACTCTTGCAGGAGCAACGTGAGTAACTCTTACAAATCCAGTTCTTCAAACTGTAAACTCGGTCAATAATTTCTCTCAGCTTGCAATCCAGAATAAAAGTACGGGGACTTCTTCAAGTGCTGATATCATCGCCTATCCTGATAATAATGCAAACGATACTACAGGATTCGTAAATATAGGGGTGACTTCTAGTACCTATGCAGATGCCTCATATGCTATCACAACAGCCAATGATGCCTACTTCTTCGGATCGTGTGTATCATGAAGTGGAAAGCTCGGAAATCTTGTCATAGCGACAGATTCTACAGGATCACTCAATAATATCGTATTCGGAATAGGTGGATATACTTCTCTCAATAAAGAGAGAATGAGAATCACGAATACTGGAATTACTGTGTGATACTCTGCTATAGCCTCTGGAACTATAGCCCTATATAATAGTGCCAATGCTTTCACTGGTACGATTCAAAATGGAACACTCACCGCAAGTAGAGTATATAGTCTCCCTGATAAAACAGGGACTTTTGCGATGACTTCGGATATTACTGGGGTAAACTCATGAACGAATACGGGGGATGTAACTCTTGCAGGAACGTCAGCGTATATAACTATCTCAGGCCAAGTAATCACTCGATCCCTTATAGATCTTACTACTCATGTAACTTGAACACTTCCAGTATGAAATGGGGGGACATGAGTCACTACAAGTACGGGATCATGATCAAGTGTACTCTCTACCTCTCCTACTCTCGTGACCCCACTTCTCGGAACTCCTACTAGCTGAGTACTAACGAATTGTACTGGACTACCACTATGAGGATTGACAGGACTTGCTACAGGTATGGCGACATTTCTTGGGGCTCCTTCGAGTGCAAATCTTATTGCTACAGTCACTGATGAGACAGGAACATGAGCTTTAGTATTTGCGATTTCTCCATCATTTACGACTCCAACTATAGGTGGTGTGGCGATACCTTCAATATCAAGTACAAATACATTCACAAATAAGACCATGATTGATCCGACAAATGTCATCAGTCAAAATACTACAACTACTTCGAGTGCTACACCTACTCCGACAGGATGAAGCCTAAGAAACTATTTTACCGTTACAGCTCAAGCAGTCGGAGCAACCTTTGCAGCTCCTTCGTGAACACCAGTGGATGGAAACATGATATTATTAAGAATAAAGGATAATGCTACAGCTCAAACACTCGCATGGAATGCTATATATCGATGAGGTGATACAGCTCTCCCGACTACTACCATAATAAGTAAAACTATGTTTATTCTGCTTACATACAATTCTGCAGACTCTAAGTGGGATTTACTATCTGTAGAAAATAATCATTAAAATATGCCAATAGCCTTTAATAATTCATCTACTTACAATTCGTGAAGTGCTCTTACTTCTCACACATTCGCTTTTACGTGTAGTGGAACCAATAGAATACTACTTGTATGATTCTACTCGTGAGATGTAACATCATGTACATATGCGTGAGCTTCACTTACACAAATTCAAACTATAGCTTCAAGTGTTTCTTTATGGTACCTAGCCAACCCAGCAACAGGTTCAAATAATATAGTAGCCTCGCTCTCTTGATCGGCATATCTGAGAATGCTTCCAGCATGCTACACATGAGTAGCACAAACAAGTCCAATAAATACAAGCAACCAAAGTGGAGGGTCAAGCCAGAACTTCACCTCAGTAATATCTTCAACCATAGACAAATGTTGGCATATAGCCTATGCTACTACAGGCATATGACGTACATTTTCAGCGTGAGCCTCTACCACTTTTAGACAACAATGATCGTCAAATAATGAAGGATGGTATGATAAGTGAGCCGACGTGACACCATCTTGAAGCAATACATTAAATATCAATACAGATAATAATGGCGCATGGGATACCATCTGAGTAATGCTTATTCCATTTGTACCAAAAACTATATGAATTTTTATGGCGTTTTTTTAATCACTCCTCCGACACGAGGATAAACTATCTTATTTCATCACTCAAATACAAATGCCAGAGCCAGTTACAACTTTCACTTCTATACAACTTATAAAATACACATTTTGGGTATGCTTCGGTGCTATCGTCCATGCTCTCATAGCACACAGGCGATGAGATACAAAATGACTTATTGATATATTGCTTCTCGCTCTCATATCAAGCCTTGCAGGGGCTCTTGCTACTCTTTGAGCTATCCACTATCTCCCACTCGATCAATGAGCTCACTATATGGCAGGATGACTTGGATGATTCGTATGAGTCGAGTGACTTACGTATATAGTCAATATTTTAAAAAAAAAGATTAGCGCAAAAGCCGAATAGGCAAAAGTTTACCAATAATACTTATTCATGTTACATGCTCACCGAATTAAAAGGCATCTTACTCGTATTGCGTATCGGCTCGGGTTTAGTTTTTGGCTATCTTTCGGCTTTGGCTTTGGACTCTATTTTTCACCTATTCTTCTAAACTATTACTAGTATGAAACACTTCGAAGATTGAGAACATCAGGCAAATGATCCAGTATCTCACGGAACACATGAGCGGAGAAAGCTCGTAGAAAAAGCGACTGACAAGCTTCTTCGAGAAGAGAGCAGACGACCAAGTCTCGATGATGATGAATCAAGAGAAAGAGAGCCTGGACAGACTTATGTACGATATAACCTTTTTCGATAATGATACTCGCTTTTCTCGTCTTATTCATGCCGGTAAATACTCCAGCTCCTTCTGAAAAAAAAGAAATTCGAGTATATCACCCATTCCATAAATTTCTATAGATGCCAAAATTCTACTGTCACTGATGCAAATCAGAAATATTCTCATCGCCTCACTTATGCTCCTCATCCAAACGCTTCTCTCTGAGAAGGAAATCGAATATCTTCACATGCTTGGATCGTGTAATCATCTTACCTGACGAAATTTAGAGATTCGTAAATTCGAGATGAAAGAAAAGGAAAGGGAGATCCAGTCTCTTCGGAATCAGGTAGCACTTAAAATTAATTGAGTCTATGAACTTCCAACACCAACTTCTCACGGAATATAAAGCTCATTACGAGTCCGAAAGGGATCGTGTGAAGCGAATACAAGCTTTACAGGATGAAACACAAGCGCGCGCGAGTCAGATCATAATAGACTGGATAGAATTCGAGATCAGGGATGTAGAGGAAGAAATTGATTTATATTCCGCTAATTTAAAAACATGTTTCCCTTCACAGAAGATCTAAGCAACAGACAAAGAAATGTATCTAAGGGTACAAATACGTGCGAGTATATCGTACTTCACCATACAGGAGTGATAGGTGCATGAAATACCCCCACTCTTCTCTGAGAAAATAAATCACAGGTATCGTGCCACTTTCTTATACAACAGGACGGCTCTACCTACAAATTATGAGATCCTCGGTGGATCCTTTGGCATTGTGGGAGTAGTCAATGGGACGGACGGATTGAGATGAATAGATATTCTCTCTGAATAGAAGTCGAATGACCAAGCTTCACCAAAGAACAAAGAGTGCAAGTGCGAAAACTCGTACAGCATCTTATGTGAGTCTATTCTATACCAAGAGAAAGAGTGATTCGCCATAAAGATATAGCACCATGAAGAAAAATAGATCCAGATGATTCCCTTTTTG
Organism: Candidatus Altimarinota bacterium; assembly: GCA_031386685.1. GTDB lineage: Bacteria > Patescibacteriota > Gracilibacteria > BD1-5 > UBA2023 > JAGOMW01. Next base: position 16,156 of record JANNCQ010000089.1, read on the forward strand.
GACTATCAGGCTTTAGACTTTGGAGATTTATCCTATGACCGAAAAAAGTAAATGATAGATAATCCAGTATATACGCAAGCTCGAAGTGGTGATTGTGCTGACTACGCTTTTTTATCGGCTGTACGCAATCAATGAGTCGACATGAAGGAGGGATTTATGAAGGATATAGAAGGTATAGGGATAGCCAATGTCTGAGAATACCTCATAAAAAACAAGCTCATCGCGAACTATATTACGATCAAAAGTATAGAGGGTGTGGACTTTTGGCTCAAGAAATGACAGTATATCGTGGCAGGAAGTGGAAAGATTAATTTTGATTGTCTCCATAGATTACCATTCATCCAGGACTTCACAGGCGAAAGGACTCACAACTTCTGTATCATCCCATACGATCATGCGACACTCTGGAAGGTGAAAGACTCACAAGGTCCAGACTATGCAGATCATGGCCACTGGTATATAAGAAAAGCGGACTATCTAAAAATAAAAAAATTCAGAATTTATGTCTAAGTGTAATCGATGCCCGTGACCATGTCCAGAAATCTATGATATATGTCCGCAGTGCTCACGTGCTATGGTGGCAGAAAGTCTAAAGAGAATATCGAGAGGGAAGTGCAATGTGATATCATCATAGTAGTATTTTACACATCTTTTCGGCTATATAAGATTGCTTGAGATTCATTTTATCGAAACGAACCGATATGAGTCTGGCAAGCTCTTTTATTATAGCCTCATCGGTATTTAAAACTTGAGACATACCTTCATATATTATTCTAATATTCAGAATGTCAATACTTTTCAAGGAAAGAATTATTTGCTTTATTCCGTAAAATAGAATATAATAGTTTTGTTGAAGTGATCCAAACATCCACCGAAGCATCCTACACCAAATCGGCACATCGTCAGAAATCCGTAGCTAGGAATTGAACCAATTAAAAAAACAAAACTGAGGGCTTTCGAGTCCTCTTTTATTTACAAGACAAACATTCCAATAATCAGAATAATAGAATATGAAGAACTATCCAAAACTCTTCATACACGAACTTCTCGAAAATGTATCAATAAAAAGAAAGCTCTCTCGTGACATTCCAAGGAAGACTCTTGATAACCTCATCCGTTTTAATCGCCCGCCGATAAAAAGACACTCTGATTTAATCATAGAGAATCTCAAGGAATACGAAGAGTACAAAAATATCTCTTCTGATGAACTCGAAAAGAGACTGTATGAGAAGATACCCGAATAAAACAAAAAAATCCCCCCGTTCTCGCGGAGGAATTAATGACTTCTTCATCTACTTTCGAGAGCCGAAGCTCTTATCAATAAAGAAGGACGTTTAAAAAAACTTTCACTCACATTATATCTCAATTTTCTACTCGTGCAAGCTTACTCCAATTGACTTCTATTTACTTCTCTTTCTCATATGCATTCTGTCACTTGAACTTATCAAGACGACTCGTGAATGGATATGGCAGAACACTACTCATAGTATGATCACCAAAATCCAAAACGATAAAAAGTGGATGCTCACCGTCGGAAATGTCTGGCGGAGAGTTTACACGATCCCTAAGAGTAGGGAAGAGGCTATCAGTCAAATGGAATCAGTCTTTGCAAAAATGAGCGTGTGGGAACGCTCGTCAAAATTCATAATTCGTCACTCAAAAATATAAATATGAACTCACAAATAATCCGCAAGCGAATGCCTGCAACTCACATCAATATAATGTACTTCATGATGCTTACGATCGGTGCTCTCGCACTCTTCGGACTTTATGAAAGTACGAATGCAATGTCTTACCTAGAAAGATCTCACTGCGACTATATATTCTCTGAATCTCACTTTACGAACGTAGATCGAAAAGACTATCCACGTTGTGAAGCTCGGTGGAATCAAATAGTAAAAAACATTACTCGTAACCATCCGTAATAATGCAAGCATTTCTCTTTCCTCTACTCATCTCACTCATTTTTACTTTACCCCTTTTTATATCCTACTATGGACACTCTAGAACAAGTACTCGACAGATCAAAAATGGCATGATTCGGCGAAGTCCAATCACTTATCAAAATAGCATACTCTCTCGGAAGAGTAAGTGCATTCGATGATTGTATGGCTATGAATTCACCAAAATAATGCCATGAAACAATTCTCCCCAGAAGAGCAAGCAAAACAGCTCTACATACTCTCAAAATATACCCTAGAACACTCACATAAGCAAAGCCAACTACAGTTCTAAATTTCTATTTTTTATATCCCTTATTTTTCATTTTATGACTCGCACACTTACACCACCAAAACATACATCTACACCAAAAGAACAACTTGCTCCAGACTCATATCCTGCTCGTCTCATATCTCTCATATACCTCGGAACCCAACCACCTTCACCAAAAGCGAAGTTTCCAAAGGATCAGATAAAGGTCCGACTCACTTGGGAATTTCCGACAGAACAAAAAGAGTTCAAAGAATGAGAAGAATTGAAGCCATATATCCTTTCTCGTGAGTTTCCTCTTTCTATGTACAAAAAGAGTGCTCTCCGACCATTCGTCGAAGCTATGCTTGGAAAATCTCTCTGAGATGATGAGGCGGATAATTTCGATGTCCTCTCACTCGTATGAAATCCATACTTCGCTACGATCATCCATAATGAGGCATGATATGCAGATATTCAATCTGCAATAAAGCTCCCAAAATCTATAGCATGTCCAGATCAAGTACTTCCTACTCAGATCATTCTCGAAGAAGACTGGGAAAAAGAGTGGGATAATCTTCCAGAGTTTATCCAAAAGAAGATCGCTCAGTCTCGTGAATATAGCAATTCAACACCACTCCAGTCGGAAGATTGGGACGTTCTCAATGAAATGGATAGTAATCAATAATCAATAATTTTTTCTATGTCTATCTATACCCTCCCTCAAGAGGTCGAGCAAGCGCTCGACCTCTTTTATTCTTGCTTCGATGAAGTCTCTTGAGAACTCATCGTGGAAGAGTCAATCATGCTCGAACGTCAAAAGACACTCGATGATTTACAGAATCAAACAAGTGAAGTCACCGAATGGTATCTCAAGGATCGAGCCAATAAGCTTGCATATATTGCAGGTATCGAATCAGAGATCGATCGACTCTCTAAGGTCGTCTCATCCGAGAAAAAGAAGGTCGCTCGTGCTGAGAATCTTCTCGAGCGAATCTTCGCTCGTCTCTACGAGTGAAAAGCTATCCTGATAGGATCGTTTAAGCTCTCATATCGATCAAGTGAAGCGGTCGTCATCGAGAATGAAGCAGGACTTCCAAAAGAATTCCTGAGAGTCATTCCAGAGACTGTAGCTCCTGACAAAATAAAGATCAAGGAAAATCTCAAAGCTTGAATTCCAGTGCCTGGAGCATCTCTCGAAACACGTCAAAATTTCTCTATCAAGTAGTTAAAGCTTACCTCACGTATTCACCCTTGTATACGGTCACAAACAAGGGATTCTTTATATCAATAACAATCCCCAAATATGGCTATCTGTCACATCGACATATCCAATTGCGAAACGATCTCAGAGAGATTCGAAAACTCTCAGAAGAGATATGGCAAATGGAGTCCAAAACGCAAATAAAAATCCCTCCTTTCGAAGAGATATTTTGTCAACTGAACAATGGCATTGTATCTAATAATATTTACTTGTCAAATTTAATACACTTATGGCGAAAAAAAGGCTAGTAGATACCAAATTTTGGGAAGATCATTATTCATCGAATCTTGATCCAATAGAGAAACTTATGTTTCTTTATTTCCTGACAAATAGCCACACGAATATCTGCGGTATCTATCAAGTTCCACTCAAAATAGTGGCTGTAGATACTTGAATTGATAAAGAAATGGTGATAAAGATTTTACAGAGATTCGAAAACGATAAGAAGATGATTTTTCGAGACTGATGGCTTGCAATAAAAAACTTTATCAAATATCAAAAAGAAAACGAAAGTATTCTAAAAGGTATTCAAGAAGAGTTGAAAAATGCTCCACCTGAACTACGAGAATGGGCAGTATGATCTGAGGAAATATGAACTATTCTCTCAATAAATCAAAGACAATCTATAGCAATACGAGACAATTTTATATGTCAGTATTGTAAAAAGAATATCACTGAAAATAAAGATTTAGAGATAGATCATGTTATACCAGAGTCAAGATGATGAAAGTCATCATATGCAAACTTAGTTTTGAGTTGCTGGGAATGTAACAACAAAAAATCAGATAAAACATCTGAAGAGTTTTGATTCCCAAATGTTCGATGAAGAGAATTTCATGCAAACATGGCTACAAAAAAACTAAGAGAAAATGAAAATTTAATACCTAAGTTTTCCTTTGTGTTTCAGAGAGAATTAGAAATTAAGAATGACCAAATTTATGAAGTAAGTCCGACAAAGTCCTACGGACTTCATTCTAATTCTAATTCTAATTCTAATTCTAATTCTAATTTAATAGATAGTACACACGCTACCGAAATCTCAGAAATTAAAAACGAATATCAGGAAAATATAAAATTTCTCAAAGAAATTCGAGATAAAGTTTTTGATCCTGATTTATACATACCTGACTTCGCTACAAATTATCCCGATGAGTGGAGAAAGTTTCTGCTCTACTGGACTGAATCAGGAAAGACATGAAAAATCCGAGCAGAATGAGAAAAGACTTTTGAAGTCAAAAGGCGTTTTGCTACATGGATGAGTCGAAAGAAAGACCAGTATGAGAAAGAAAAACCACAAGCACGCTGAGTATCTTGCTAACTTTTACCTATGAACTGACTATCTACAAACCTCCGAACCCACATACTCGAACTCACGAGAGATCGTGAAATTGTTATCACCAGAGAACAATACAAAGCAATAAAAGTTTCGCAATCTATGGATAAGTGGAATGATCTGCTAATGATCCATGATCCTGATACCTGAAAAGTCCTCCATGACTGACTCATAAAAGACATTCTAGGCTTTAGAGAAATAGAAAAAAATGATATGGCATGATCAAAGTTCTTCTGCGACTTTTGAAATAAGCACTCAATCCATATTTCTTGCGATTGTGACGAAAGATATTGAGTCGCACCATGAAGATTTCGATCTGTAATGCTTATCAAGTTTCCAGAAGTTCCATACGCACAACGTCTGACAGGCGGGCAAAGAAAAGCAATTATATCCCTCGCATAACTCCTCATGGAGTTTTTTTATATCTAAATTTCACTCTATGATAATCGAATTCACACCACCCAAAAAACCTACACTCATCTACAAGATGCTTCTCCTTCTCCAAGATTTTCCTCAGATTCGAAACTCTTACGATCTCATCTACGAGAAGTGGAATCACATCTACGGAATAAACCCGGGAAGAAAGACGATAGAGCGAGTAGCGCGAACGATCCAATATGATCTCAATATCTTCCCACCTTCGGAGGAGATAAAGAGACTCAGGAAGATCTCTCAAAATAGAATCATCGCAACTGCAGAAAAGAAATCATTTTCACAAAAATTATTCTCATGGCTCTAAGAGTACACGCTCACGTGAAAGAAGATAAGCTCGAGATCATAGAACTTGATAGCTTCAAAAAATTTCTCTCCCAGAGAGTCGGTGAACTTATTACCATTGATATTGAGAAAGTCTATTCCAAGCGGACAACTCTTGAAAACAGATACTTCCATGGAGTAGTCATCCCAATCCTTGCCGACTACTGGTGATACGATGTAAGAATCAAGGAAGAAATAGAGGCTGTGAAAGAGATTATCTATGCCGAGCATCTCACATCGAAGGTCAGACTCTCACGTGATAGGCGAAGAAAATTCACTATTACTCGCAGATCATCTGATCTCAATACCAAAGAGCTCGAAAAACTCATGGAGAATATACGAATCTGGGCTCGTCTCGAATTCAATGTAATCATCCCCGAACCAAACAAAGAGCAATAGGCTCTTTTTTTTATTCATAAAAACCAAATATGCACCCATATGGAAAATTCATCACAATTTCAGGACTCATTATCGCTAGTGGCTACACAGTATGGGGACTCGATAGTATCACCCCAGAAGAAAGATTGGCTCGATCGCTGATACAGAGAAATGAAGCAATTTCAGAAGCAAACTCTGCAAGAGTCGAAGCGTATACCGTCGCATACGACTTATGCAGAAGCACGGCATCTGGCACAAGTGAAGAGATTTTGGAAATCCTTAGAGATTGCAAAGCAATTGAAGAACCGAAACTCGAACCACTCGTGACCACAGGAAGTACTACTATAACCTGAACGGCAAGCCTCACGCCAATAAGTGAGGTTCCCTTATGAATAAAGCAAGAATCTCATATATCTGCTGAACTTGCAAAAAAGAAACAATCCATGCCGAAGAAGGAAAGTTCTACAAAAAATGTATCTTTTGCGAAGAAGATCGAGCCTCTGCAATCCTTGGAGAAAAATTCTAAAAATACGAAAATTTCATCTTACTTCATGAAGATCCCCCCTCATGATGTATGCAAAGGGTGGGAAAATGCCCCAAAACGTGTGATTCTTCACTATACAGCTACTCACGATGACGTGACGGTCCAAACTATCGCCAACGGTCATAAAGCACGATTCTGAGTCGAATATTTCATTGCTTACCACTATCTTATCAAAGAAGACGGGAGTATCGTAAATACTCGACCAGAAGACTGCTGATCTATAGCCGTCATAAGTGAAGAGGTCAATCGCTCTTCGATACAGATAGCCTATATCGGTGACGACAAGCCAAATGACCGACAGATCGATTCTCTCGCAAAGCTCACTCGTGATATTCAAAAGAGATACTCTCTGCCTCTCGCTTCCGTAGACGCTCATGCAGATATCCAGTCCAAGAATCATAAAGAATCTATGGAGTGAATGTTTGGATCCAAAGAAGCTTTCATAAAGCTCCTTCGCCTGCAAGACTCTATCACTATCTATGGAAAATCATCTCCTGAGCTCACTTATCTTTGGCAAGCATGGGGAGATCTTGACCTGATTGGTACATGGTTCCAAGAATCACGCATCTCTCACGTCTCGGTATGAGACGGGTGACAAGCTCACGGATACTGTCAAATCAATAAAGCACAGAATCCCGGATGGTTCAAAGAGTATAAAACTCTCAAAACTATGCAAGAACGACTCAATTACTGCCACGAACTCTATGTCTACGCACAAGGGAAGCCAAAGGGTGTATGAGGCACGTTCCACGGCTACTATGACCGTGAAAAGCACAAAAAAAATATCGTGATTAAATAATCTTATTCTTATTCCTTCATAAAAATGCTTAAAAAATTCAAAATGCTCATCGAGCTCGTCGCAAAGACTGAAACAGAAAATGGAGCGATCGGAGTTATGGAGAGTGTAACTCTCATGAAAGCAATAGGAACGGTCGCCAAAAAGCACAAATTCGACTGCTATGCCAAGTGATACCCGAAAGAAGTCATCGACTACGTGCCTACTGGTAACACTTACGAACTCAAAACTCTCGAAGATATAGCCAAGCTCTCACCGGATCAATTCGAGATGATGATAGAGGATCTCCGGTGATGGTATAATTTTCGTAGAGAAGTACAGCCACTTGTAGATGCTGGGATCTGAACGACTCCTGATTCTATGACATGGCTTGATACTGGACTCCATGAAGCAAAGCTCAAAGTCGAGATACATAGTTCTAATAAAATCTAATCTCTTCAAAGAAATCCTATGATACCCACCGAAGCCATAGAGTGAGAAATGCTTGCGAATTGGCTACGGTCAGAAGGGTATTTCTTCACTCATATCGTGAATGAAGGGTGACTTCCATACTCGATCCTCGGAAGGATAGCAGAGAAGTGGAAACGGCAAGGAAAATCATCTGGAGTCCCAGACTACATGATCATCTTAAAAAGGTGATCACTTTTATTTATAGAGCTCAAAAGACAGCGTAAAAAGCTGAAAAATGGATCTCTCTGAAAGTCTCCAAGTGATGACAAAGACCCGAATCAGCTTGCATGGATCAAAAGACTATGATCGATCGATAATGTCGAAGCTCTTATGGCGTATGGATTTGAACACGCAAAAGAACTCATCAGGGAACAAGAAAATATATAGTTATTTCCACAGTCGTGGTTATCTCGGGAAAGATACACTCGCATCATCGAGCCGAAAGAAGTCCAAGTGTAAAAAGAAAGCTTCTTAGGGAATTGATACCCTCTCACTGCGAGGGTCAGCATACCGACTCGCTACATAATATTGCGGACTCTCCGCCTCGATCATATACGGCCAGTATGGTCGATTTGCTTAAATATTATGGGTGTGCTGTCTCTCCTCGTGAGATTTATTTTTATTATTTTTATATATGCAAAACGCTCAAGAATCACTCACACATGCTCGCAGATTATCCGACCAACCTGAATCGGTCCCGATAGCAGAAGTCAATCGACTTTTTATGATCGGTGAAATAAAATCAGATGCTGAGCGCTCAAGAAAGATATTTGCAATACGTGCAGAATTCGAGAAGTTTAAGAATTATAAAAATCACGATTCAGTTTTTTATCTGCATCACTTACACCACTATTCGTATCATCCATCTCTGAGAGATTCTTATAGAGAGCATTTTTATCGATAGTCTTGATGAGGATTCTCTTTTGTTCTCGGATAGGAAGGGTTTTGAATTCTTCGAGGGTATTGTCGATACTTTGAGGATCGAGCTTGTAGTTGATAAATGACTTTCCCTTCATCTCACCCCATATCTCGATGAGCATATCAGTCATCTCTGTATCTCGTATCATCTCGATATATTGCTCTGCATCGGAGGCTATCTCCATATATACCACTTCTCATCCTCATTTCCATCCTACCGATTCTGAAATACCACCCTGTTCTCATTCTATAACTCTGATAAGTCGAGCTTCAGGAAGATCGTGAATATAGTCCATCTGTTCCGTGAGGATATACTGCCTCTTCATTTTATGGGCTACTGCTCATGTGGTTCCACTTCATCAAAAGAAATCGAGAACAATATCATGTTCTTTTGTAGAAATATGAATTATCTTTTCTAATAAAGGTTCTGGTTTTGGCGTCGAGAAAGAAGCACTACCAAAAATTTCTTTAATCTCATCCTTTGCGTTTGCATTATTCGAAGCATCTGTCCATATAGTTTCTGGGATACTCCCTTTATTATCGGTCAAAAATAATTTATAGTAGAGATTATCTCAATTTTCTATAAGTTTATTATCATCATCTAGCTTCTTCATGGATTCCTTATTGACAAGCCATAATCGTTTTGAGTATGTCTTTCCTTTGTTGGTTGTATATTCAAACTCTGATCATCCCTGTTGACGTGACCATATACCTAAAACTCTATAAACACCTCGTGAGTCATTATCTGGATTTCTATAAGCTTTCTTAGTGCTTTCATCAAGTTCTGTTCTTATAATTTCAATGCTACTCTTAGATTTAGCAAAAACAAGGATATTTTCATGCATAATACTGAAGTATTTTGCCGAATTATCTTTACCTCTTTTCTTATGCCATATGATATTATTTACAAAATTTTCTCGTCCAAAAATTTGATCTAGTAAAATCTTTAAATATGCCTGTTCAGTATCATCAATGCTTATAAAAATCATACCATCTTCTCTAAGTAATTCTCTTGCTACCTCAAGTCGGTTTCTCATGAATGTTAGCCAAGTGGAATGCGTAAATCAGTCATTATAATTAAATCCATCACTTCCAGTATTATAGGGAGGATCAATATAGATAAGCTTTACTTTCCCTTTGAATTTCTTTTTGAGTGAGTGGAGAGCGAGGAGATTATTACCCTTTATGATGAGATTATCCGTTATATTTCCGTTATTATCCTTTCGGAAAGATTCGAGGTCATGTTTTCCATCTTTATCGATTCTCTTGAATTCGGTGAATACTTTTGCATCGAGGAGCCTATCTATCTGATCACTTCCGAGCGTTTCATTATAGAATATCTCATCTCTCTTTGCATCTTCCTTGTCTTGCCCACCTGCGAGGACACAATCCTTATACGCCCATACGAGCGAGACTTCTTTACGCTCATCGAGTGTTTTCCCATCGATATTGAGTCCGATTTTGTTCTTATAGGCGGTAAAGCTATCAGGGAGGAACTCTTTACTCATCACGAATGACACAAAAGCATCTTGAGCGAATATGAGACATCCCTCTATTTCACGGAAAAATCTCTCTTTTGTGAGAGGATTCTTAAGGAGGAGAGATATGAGACTCGGATCGGTACTATATGCGAGCTCCTGGATTTTGTTTTTGAGGAGTTCCCCATCTTCGGAGACGAGACGATTATCTGTCTTGAGTACTTCGAGTACCGCATCGAGGAGAGAGGATATAGACATAGATAATGGCGTTAGGAAAAAGATTTTAGCTTCTGTATTATACAGAAAAATCACTCTGTTTTCTGATAGAGATTGTATCCAGAAGGGACGAAAGAGCAAGTGATAATGAGTTTCATATATCAGTGATCCTATCCCTTTTTTATAATGTGAGAAAACTCTTCCTATAATGTCCGAAAACTCCGTTTTTTCTTCGTTTTTAAACGGATATATCATTTCTGTATTGATCCGTTATTTTCCCGTTATTACGGAAAAGTTTTCTATCAATTCCAAAGCCTGGAGTATACATAAAAATACGAATTACCTGTAAATTCCTTGTTATTACAGTAAAATCGATTTTTTCGTTTCGCAATATTGTCCTTTTTTATCGTGTTACTAAATTCATTTTTATAGTGTCCGAAAACTCGCTATATCATGTCCGAATACAATTCTTCACATCTTTCTGTAAAAAATGGCGATATCTGTATACCAAGCTGCAACATGGATAATACATCTATCCGAAACAATAACCGAGTCTGCAATGACTGTGGCAAAAATGTATGAATAGAGTGGTCAGTACACCTACACATGATTAAGTACGCACAGCATAAATACATTCCATACAGTATCCGCCACGAAATCCCTGATACCGATCTTGCCTGACTCCTCGACTATGCCGAAAGGATAATGGGATGGGATATCAAAGCTCAAGGTGCATTCGATGATATCCTGTACTCCTATGACTTAGGAAAAGCCAGAGTTCAATTATGGCACGACGGTGAAATACAATTCCTATACTGATCCCTCGATCTTCGTATTCCGAAAGATATTTTCTATCGCTCATACAAAACTCTTCTCCCAGTTATCCGGGATCTTTACTCCCAGTAGTGGTACGAGTGACTCAATACATTCTTTTGCTTATAATAAAGCATTTCTACTATTCAGAATAAATTCTTGGTGCTGGTCCAGGATTCATTGTATGAAAAGTATGAATATTTTTCACTCCTACAGTATATATATCGATACGCTCGAGTAAGTAGTAATGCGTACTTTAAGCGAAAAATAGATAATTTTCTTTTTGTATTTCTTTAAATTATTATATTATCGCATAAGTACGAAAAATCCCACCGCTTCAACGATGGGAATCGTATCCTTCCTTAAGAAAGGATGATATTATATCCAAAACTATATTATTCGAAAGCTTAAGGAAGTCAATCATTTTTTACTTCCTTAACCCCCCTCATTCCTATGAGTATAACTATAGAGATATCGAATCTCTTTCAGTATATACCCTATATGATGTTACTCTTCTGAGTATTATATAGACGGTAGATCCTGTCACATTGTAAATCCCCTATCTAAGAGGATTTTTTATACCTAACTAATCGAAAGGGTATTTTTTATGCAAAAAAAATCCTGTGTCATCTTTGACCTCGACGGCACTCTCTGTGAGATCGGAGATTCTGTCAATCCTTACAATCACACGTGAGAGGAGATCATCCGACCAGAGATCTATGAAGAGCTCGTGAAAGAGTGGTATCCACTATGAGTCGACATCATCATTCTCACTGGAAGGAAAGAGAAAGAATATTGATTGATCACGAGACAATGGCTCGAATCTCACGACATTATTTACGAGCAACTCATCATGCAAGAGTGATCCATGGCCGAAAAAAATGAAGTATTCAAAAAGAAGAAACTTATTGAACTCATGAAGGACTATCGAATCGCCATGGTATACGATGACAATCCAGAAGTCGAGAAAGTGTGTCAGAGACTCAAAATACCTTTTTACCCTTGCTATTAATAGCGATATTTTAGCCACTCGCATTTATTTATGCTATAACCACTTCTTTTATGTCTAATCTCTATGTTTTAAGAAAATCAGTAGAAGAAGAAATAGATAGAATCGTTGGTATTCATTATATAGGTGACATGGAAGAAAGGCTTCTTGCTCTCCCCACTATCGACCCTCTCGCTACAATAGATGAGATGATAGAGGATATTAAAAGATACTCAAATGGGAGAAGCTGAACTGTATTTACTACAGATATTGCAGTTCTCAAAGAACTAAAATCCCGATTATCACTCACAAAATAACAAATGAAAAATATAGAAAAAGCTATAGAGCCAACCCAGGCTCTTTTTTTTGGTCGAAAGACCTCCATTACTAACCCCCATCTATATGCCACAGAACAATCCAGACATAATTGGCTCTCAGGAGTTCAAAGACTTTGTAAAAAATAACAATCTAGAAGTATCTAATATAGAATCAATAAACCTATTTCTATTCTCACTATGTGAGAGGATACAGAAACTAGAGAATCAATAATACCCACTCAGGGTATTTTTTATGGGCTATTGCTCTGCATTACTTCTATAACTTATGTCACTTATGGAAAATATAGAAAAACCAAAAAAAGAAGAATACCCGAAAGTAAATGATGTGTACGAAAGAATCAGAAAGCGTAGAGAGGAACTCAATATTAAATTTTAATATTATTATTTATGCAGAATAAAATATCAACCGATAAAATAGATACTATCGTCTCTCGTGGTTTTAATACTGGATACCGCTATGGTGAGAAGACTAAGATTGCAAAAGAGTTAGGAATAAATCGGAAAACAATCTATCGTAGGTGGAAAATGATAGAAAATAATTTGCAAAGTGAGTCCCATTTCAAGAAAATATAAAGGATATATTTCTAATATTTTTCTCATGAAAATTACAGTTACAAAAACCCTCAATGAGCTTATGGAACTTCGAGCTACATTCGATGCAATCGGTAAAGTATCAGGGGTATGACTTGCACTCTTTCTCGCTCGTAATATTAAACTTCTATCAGCAGAGATAGACACGTGCGTAGAAGCATTCAAGAGTCTTCCTGAATATGCTACCAATCTAGCTCTCGTAGAGGATAAACGTATAGCCGTCACAAGTACTCTCGGAAAGATGAAATTCAAGACAGATGAAGAGAGAACAAACTATATCAATACTAAGACTATTGAACAGATACAGGCAACCGAAGAGCATAAAGCATTTCTTGCAAAAGATGCAGAGTTCCAAGCTAAAGAGATAACGCTAGAACTCTTCACGATCAAAGAATTAGAACTTCCAAAAGAAGTAACCGCACAACAGCTCTATCCATTCCTTGAACTTATTGCTGAATAGTAACAGAATAATTTTATATCCTTTCCTTTCTAAAATATGGTATGACTTGAACTGCTCTATAAGAGCTGAGCTATGATGACTCCAAGAGTCAATGACACTAAGGACAACTTAGAGAATAGCGTAAGAAGACTTATGATCCCAGACGTAGCAAGTAAGATCCTCGAAGTAGACGGATACTTCATTGACTTATGAAACGTAGTGTTTCTTAAAGTCATGGAGATACCCGAAGTAGCTCCGCAAGCTATACCTAGTATAGAGAATGACGAAGAAGAAGTGTAAAATCTTAACAATGGAAATACAATGGTTGTAAAGATCCCCCAAAAACATTGATGATCAATCCAGAATTGGGAAAAGTGAGAGTCATGAAATCCTAATGGCAGACCAAAGAGTGGCGTGGCTCTATTTAATGATGAATTGCAAAAGAAGTGATATGAACCAGTAACTAAGCAAGATATTGAAGTCAACTATATGAGTATGCTATGACTTCCTAATGAAGAGCTTATAGCACTATCGCTTGATATAGAGAAGCCATATCTCGTACAGCTCATAGCATCGAATCTTTTATGAAATAGATGATTTGATGTACTTGAATCAATGCTTGATAGAAGCATAGGCAAGCCTCGACAGACTGTAGACTCGAATGTTACTGGAAAGCTTGAATTAGTACAATTCGACCATATAGACAAGCTCGTGGAGGGGCTATAGAATGAAATGTCAAGAATCGCTTATTTAAAGCAAATAATTTTCCTTTAAAAGCTGTAACCCCTTAAAAACGGATCAATATAATATATCATACAATATGAAAACTCTTATAAATTGAGTATTCTCATCAGGGCTTGGGATATATATATCAGCACCAACAATTCCTATGAGAAACAAACTCAAAAAAGAAATGGAAGAAAGGAGAGCTCGTAGATTTTTTTAAAAATATGTTCAACTCAAAGCCTGAAAGAATCTACGCATGAAGTAAATCCCTGATGCTTTTCGCTATCATATATTTTAAGCATTACTTCAAGAATCCTTCCGCACCCTTTCATAAGGACATGTGTAAGAACTTCGATAATATGAATGCGTGAGAGTTTCAATATCTTCTCAATATTGCCTTTCGAGAATCTGCAAAGACTTCATTCGCAAAGATAGACTTCATACGCAACATCGTGTACAAGTGGTCGAGTATGATGTTTTATATCTCTTATGAAGAGACGATAGCAAGCTCAAACCTACTAGATATAGCCCTGGAACTACAAACGAATAGATACTTGCTTGCTGACTTCTGACAACTCTACTTCGATCAATCAAACGAAAAGAAAAGTAAGAAGACGTGAGCTACAAACTTTCTCACGAGTAACTGAGTACGTGTACAGGCATGGACAGTCAAGAAGACTCTACGATGACAAGTATTCTGAGCGAATCGTCCTGACTACGTACACCTTGATGATATAGAAAATGATATCACGAAGAAATCATTTGTGAAGACTCGCACAACTATAGACTTTCTAGAAGAACTGATGACAGCTATAGATGAGAAAGCAAAGGTAGTGATATCCGCTAATATGATCTCTGATACATGAGTCATATCGAACCTTCTCGAACGCTTCCGCAATAATAAACAGGCTCATGTATTCGAGAAGGCACTCATAGAAGATTGAAAGATCACATGGGATCGCTTTACGTGGGAGTGGGTAGAGGCAAAGAAAGCGCTCTTAAATAAAGACTGAAAGAAGCGTTTTGAGCAAGAGTACTTAAATCAACCTATAGTCGATGGGGATAGACTATTTGAGACAGATCTGATAGATCCTATGATCGACATAGCCAAGACAAAAGAGTTTATAAAACGTGGTGAACACTGGAAGATCTGGAAAGCACCTGAGATTGATCGCTATGAATGACCTCATGAATACATGATAGGAGTCGACATATCACAATGATTCTGACTTGATTCCTCTACGATACAAGTAGTCAATCGCTTTACCTGAGAACAAGTAGCAGAATATGAGAATAATAGAGCAAATCCAAGCGAGCTATGTGACGAGATACTCTGGGCTTATGAGGAGTATAACAATCCTATCGTCGCTCCTGAGAATAACTCTATAGGACAAGCGGTCATAAGTGTCCTCAAAGAGCGGTGAATGCTTCATATCCTCTATGTGGAAGAAACGATCGATAAGATCACAGGAAATAGAGTAAATAGATATTGATGGAATACGAACAGTAAGACAAAACCAAAAGTCATATTTGACCTCCAAATGGCTCTCCAAGAATGATCACTAATAATAAATTCTATTCCACTTCTTAAGGAACTCAGGTCATTCACGAATGGAGACATAGACTACTCTACTTTTGATTCAGAGACTTCTCGGCATTTTGATAGAGTCATGGCTATAGCAATCGCCTGGCAAATGAGAAATAAAAAGGAGTGATTCTCGATAGGAAAGCAATCTAATCCATTTAAGAAAGCGGAACTCTCATCGAATATCATGACATGACACACGGTAATAAATGGACTCGGCACAGAAAGCTCTTTTATTAAAAAAAGAAATTTGACTCGTTAATTATTTCCTTATACTAAATATAGTATATGACTGGGCAGTCATTACACTAATGGAAGAAACACAACTTATTGCTAATCCTGCCCTTCAAGAAGAAGTATCATTGTCAATGAATGACAAAGATCTTCTCGATTTATCGTCTACGTGGAAGAATATTTCTCGGACGATCACGAGTGATATTAAAAAACTTTGAGATCTTGGTATTGCATACTATCGTGGTACTTACGATAGTGATATTAATCTCGATGATTCAGTTTCTAAGACTTTCGTAAATAGAATTTTTACAAACTTAGAGACTATTATTCCTATGGCTACGAGTAAGCCAGCAGTTCCAGTAGTATACCCTGCTACAGATACTCCGCAGAGTAAAGAGTATGCTAGCCTTCATCAGAAAATATTATCTGCTCTCTATAAGAAAATATGAATGCAAGAGAAGCTCGAAAAGCTTGTTCGACACAATCAGATATTTTCGATTGCGTGCCTCAAGTATGGAATTAAAGAATGAAAGATCGCAGTCGATTATATCTATCCCACCAACATTATCCTCGATCCGAATGCGAATGGAGTGGAAGATAGTGAATTTGTAGGTGAAAGGATCAAGGTGACCGCAAGTGAACTGATCCGTCATTATCCAGATAAAAAGAAATTCATAAGCCAGCAAGTAGGCGGAAAGCTCGGCACGCCAGTGGAAGTAATTGAATGGTGGACAGATACAGTCGCATTCATAGAGTACGAGTGAAAAATCCTTTCTAAGAAGAAGAATCCACATTTCCACTATGGAGACAAGGTACAAGTCATGGATGAGTACGGAGTATCTAGTGAACAGGATGTACGCTATAACTTCTTCGAGAAGCCTAAAAAACCGTATATCTTCATGCAAGTATACAATCTCGGGAATCAGATCCCTGATGATACTACGCCCCTTCACCAGTCTCGTCCGCTTCAAGATAATCTCAATCGAAGAAAAAGACAAGTATGAGACAATGCAGAATCTATATGAAATCCTATACGTCAATTTACTGGATTCTCAAAGGATCAAATAGAAGCCATACAAAATGGATTCAAGGTAGGAGATGGAATATTCGTAGCTGAATGACAGAAAGTAGACTATGTATCTGCTCCTCCTCTTCCAGCCTACATAATGGACGACATGAATGACTCCAAGAATGAGATAGATAATCTGTTCGGAACTCACTCGACTACAAGAGGTGAACGAAATGAACAAGAAACAGCAAGAGGGCGTGAGATACTGAGAGCCTGAGACGAAGACAGACAATCGACCATATGAAGAGCAATAGAGCGTATGCTATCGGAACTCTATAGGGCGATGACTCATCTGATAAAAGTCTACTACGTAGAAGCTCAAGTCATACCAATCCTCGGCAAGGGTGGTACAGCTGAATATCTAAAGATAAGTCGAGATAACATAGAGGACGGTATGGAGATAGATGTGGAAGCATGATCTACTCTCCCTAACGATAAAGTGGCTATAGCACAACAGGCAGTAAAACTTAAGACAATGTGAGCGATCACTACAGAGAAACTCTACGAGAATCTCGGATGGGAAAATCCAGTCGAAGAAGCTAAGAAATTCCACCAAGAGACAGCACAAGCTCAAATAGATGCACAAGAGCTTGAAGCACAATGAGTACAAAAGAATGCAATGGCAGAACAAGAAGTCAATCAAGCCCCTAAAATGATGAAGCGAATAAATGATCAAATCGCACAAATAGGACAACCAGAACAGGCAATTCCCTCACAAGGATAGTCGTTTCTGTACTGATGCTTTCGCCCAGTCGGCATCAGTACAGAGATGGCAATCTCTAAGACTCGCACCCTATAGGTGACGTATAATATAACTCTATTCATATGGATATCCCAACAGAAGGAGAAGTCGTAAAGGTTGACTCGACACCAACAAAAGATTTAGTCGTTCCCACTCCTGAGAAGGAGGTAGAACCAACAGTACCTCTCTCACGCTTTCGTGAAGTCAATAATAAGGCAAAGAATGCCGAAAGGCAAATAGCTGAGTTTCGTAAAGAAATCGCAGAAATTAAATCTCTCCTTAAAAAAGACTCACCAGTCGATTATGATGCTATGAGCCCTGCGGAACTCGAAAAACGTGCTTCAGATATCGCTTACGAGCGGCTCAAAGAAGAACAGCGATTAGAGGCAGAATCTATAGCTCAAAAGACTACAGAAGCTGAGGAAAGTATTGACTCATTCTTTGCAGATCTCAAAGACGACGGTCACGATCTCAAAGAAAGTGAAGTAAATGAAGTAATAAAGCTTGCTCTCGATGAGTTTGATAGCGATTTACCTAAAGCGTGGAAAGCATACAATCGTGAGAAGAAAGCACGACTTGAGGTCGAAAAACTCAAAGCCGAACAAAAGGCTAAGGAGGGAGAATCGGTAGACAAGAGTAATAAATGAGTCGAGAAGAAATGAGTCCCTAAAAGATGGGATGATCTTCATGCCTCAGCTCAAAAATACTTTAGATAAGCCATTCTCCTAAGAAGTAGACTGGGCAAAAATAGACTGGGAAACTCTATTTTTTCATCCCAATTTATATGGCTTATACAGGTGGTACAGGCTACGCAGCGAATCAATCGTTTGACGTACAAAACTTCGTACTAGACGACATTGCACCGAAAGTTATTGACACAGTACTTCGGTCTAATGTCCTTTTGCAAGTCCTTCTCACTGAGAAGAAATCCCGATTCGTCGGGAAAAACAAGGTAGTAAATATCAAGTATCGTAAACAGGGTAATGGTGGATCATTCAATGGTCTTGATACCTTCGCTACGAACTTCCTCGATACTACTCTTCAACTCGTATTTACTCCAAGTTTCT
>JANNCQ010000075.1:0-3210 GCA_031386685.1 Candidatus Altimarinota bacterium
CCAGTAATTCACTTGTTTTTGTAGCATCAACATCGGTACAAAAGTGTTTAATAATTTTCTTGATTTTCTGAGTACTGATTTTGCTATATGGGATCATAAAAAGAAAGTATATGAGTTACTTTCTTCTAGGCAAGAGCCAAACATGATATCGTGAAACCATCTTGGTGTGGATGGGAAGTGACTAATGATGCGCGACTGAAGAATTCTTCACTTCAAGTAGAAACGAAGACATTCGCTACATGGTCTGAGGAAGATAAAAAATGGTATAAATCTTTAGAAGCAGGAGAAGGCATCTCAGTATATCCTCTTTCTGAACCAAAAGTTCAGAAGAAGAGATCCCTCTGGAAGCGTTTTCGCAAAGCATGGAAAGTTCTCGCATGAAAAGAGGAATAAGATTATAGGAGAAATTGATTTTCATGCTTAAGAAGCCAGATCTTTCGATCGATCCCACCACCGTATCCGACGAGATTTCCATCTGATCCTATCACACGATGACAGGGGATGATTATGACGATGGGATTTTTATTATTGGCTCATCCGATGGCACGTACGGCTTTCGGATTTCCAGCGAGTATCGCTTCTTCTTTATAGCTTCGAGTCTCACCATAAGGGATTTTCGTGAGAGCTTGCCAGGCTTTTTTCTGGAAATCTGTACCACTTGGCGCAAGGGGGATCGTGAAAGTTTTGCGAGTTCATGAAAAATATTCTTCGAGTTCTTTTTGCGTCTGATCGAGGAGAGGATTGGATCAATGTTCTACCGTACCAAACGATGAAAGTTTTTTTGGAAGTTGCTTGGAGTCTGAGAATTCCAGCAAAAGAAGATGATCTTGATTTGCTACTACCGTGATTTCTCAGATTGGGGAAGTAAGTATTCTTTTATAGAGTTGCATATGATAAAAATTGGAAGATTTTTAGATACCTTTTAGGCTGAGTTGTATCTTCCCACTTTCTTTGTCGATTTTCACGATCCTCGCTCTCACTTCCTGTCCTACAGAGAGGAAATCCATAGGATTTTTCACATAGCGATCGGCGATCTCTGAGATATGTACGAGTCCATCATTTTTGAGTCCGATATCGACAAATGCCCCGAATGCTACGACATTACGCACCACCCCATCCACGATATCACCTTCGCAAAGATGTACGAGAGATTTCTTGGGTTTTGCTTCACGGTGACTCGACTGTGTACGAGGATCTCGACCGAGATTCTCATAGGATTCCCATATGAATTCGAGAGTACTGGGCATGACTTCTGGATAGAGCTTCTGCAGTTCGGTTTTATTGTCGTCGAAATTTTTCGGGGCGATTTTTTTCTCGATGAGGTATTTGGCGAGTGCATATTGGTCTGGGTGGATATCGGTATTGTCGAGAGGTTCTCTGCTTTCAGGAATCCTCAGGAATCCGATCGCTTGTTCGTAAGCTTTGCTTGTGAGGACTTTCGCAAGAGCAATTCGAGACTTATATGGTCGATGGTTGTAGACTTTTTTCGCGGTGCGTTTATCGAGTCCTGAGATATATGACAGGACATGGACGGATGCGGTATTCACATGTATACCGACTTGATTCACTGTATCTTCGACGGTATATCCGAGTCGTTCCTCGAGCTTCTTAGGAGCGATATCGTGCTGATACATCCCGACTCATATACTTCCGACGGGGATCTTCACGAGTTCAGAAAGGGGATCGATATATCTTCGAGCGATCGAGATCGTCCCACGATCCGTCACATCCAGATCGGGGAACTCTTCTTGGGCAACTTCTGATGCCGAGTACACGGAAGCTCAGGATTCATTCACGATGAAGATCGGAAGTGAGAGGGTAGATTGTATGAGCTCTACCGTCTCATCACCGCCAGTTCCATTTCAGATGACGATGATATCAGGAGTATATCTCTCAGAGAGGTTTTTGAGGATTTGTATTCATTCGCTCGGTGAATCGAGGAAAATCTTCGAAAATACAAGTGGGTTCCCAAGAGGATCGAGGATGACGATCTTGCATCCGGTACGATAGCCAGGATCGATCCCGAGTATCGTCTTTCCATATTCTGGTCGAGTCATGAGGAGACTTGCGAGATTGGCCTGAAATGTCTCTATCGACTCATCTTCTCCAGCTTCTGTGAGTTCTCCTCGTACTTCAGCTTCGATAGATTTCCAGAGGGAAGTGTATCATTTTTTGATTGCTTCTTCGAGCTCCGTAAGAAGTATTCCTCTTGGGAAAAAATTTCTCACGAGCTCGAGAGATGCATCATCTTTTTCTATCTTTACTATGAGGATATCGAGATTCTCTCCGCGATTGAGGGCGAGTGTCTGATATGGCTTGATCCGAGAGACAAGGGTAGAGAATTTTGTATAAATATCGAATTTTCGCACTTCTCCTTTCGTCTTCTCATTGAGTTTTTCGAGCATCTTTTCACTTTTTTTCTTCGAAGAGATGAGTCAGCTCGTATGTATGTATCATCTGAGCGTATCACGGATATCTCCATCGGCCGATATCTCAGCGGCGATAATCTCGATAGCTCATTCGATGATCTCTTCTTTCGAGTGGAGAGCAAGGAGATTATCGGGAATGGTGAAGGCTCCATTTTTCTTGATCATATCAGCGACGACTTGCCAGCCATTCTCGATCGCGAGCATTGCTTTAGTCTTTTTTTTCAGTCGAAATGGCGCATAGATATCTTCGACTTCTTTCAGAGTTTTCGCATTCTCGAGGGTTTTCTCGAGCTCAGGAGTGAGGAGTCACTGTTCGCGAATCCCTTCGATCGCTGTCACTTTCGCTTTATAGAGATTCTCTTCACGTTTCTGTATATCGATAATATCTCGGATCTGATTCTCATCGAGGTCACCAGTCCGCTCCTTGCGATATCGAGCGATAAAGGGTACGGTCGATCATTCTTTCGTCAGCTCGAGGACGCTTTCGATCTGGAAAGATTTGAGGGTGAGCTCTAAGGAGATAAGATCGATATAGTTGGGTTCTAGCATATTTTTTAATAGATGTGGATAATATTTCACCCGAGTATATTAATAAATGGATCGAAAACGAATTATTCATCATACGATATTTCTGGAGAAGATTGTTATAATTGCAGCAATTAGGTTTACATTTTCTGGTAAGATAATTCCGTAAGGAATTATTCTCTAAGAAATTGTACCTATGCCTTCTTGTTATGCATATATGGAACTCAAGCAAAAAATGTTAGATGATATACTCTCA
>JANNCQ010000026.1:0-31412 GCA_031386685.1 Candidatus Altimarinota bacterium
GTAATTCACTTGTTTTTGTAGCATCAACATCGGTACAAAAGTGTTTAATAATTTTCTTGATTTTCTGAGTACTGATTTTGCTATATGGGATCATAAAAAGAAAGTATATGAGTTACTTTCTTCTAGGCAAGAGCCTATACAGATTATTCCGATAGACTTAATAATTAACACAAATTGTTTACCTGATATCTTACTAATAATTTTGTTAAAAGTAGATAATACAATACTTGCACCTAATGTTCACATTAAGCTCACTACAATTAACTGAATTGCTAAAGCTAGAATTTCAGATTGAACGAACTTGTCTGGAATCATTCCTAGAGAAACTCCTCATATAATCATTCCCAAATAAGCCGCTACAACATAACTTATTCAGCATGCAGTGATCCATAGAATTAATTTTTTTACTGAAAAAACTTTATTCCAAATAGAGTAAGCACTAAAAATTCCAAAGATAAATCCAGGAAAAATATTAAGGGAGCCTTTATAGTATCAAATTTTAAATGCTATCAAACCAGAAAGAATACCGCGTATAGCAATAAGAACATATTTAAGCATTATTTATCATTAGAAGTTGTGTATAATTAGTTTCGTATGAAATGATTGATCAGACATAGTGTTAAAAATTATTTCTCTTTAGAGATTCATGATCTACCTTTTGATTATACCGTATTCCCTATTTTTTCAAACTAAAAAAACTCACCAAAAAGAAGGTGAGTTTAGCTTATGAAAACCTGATTATCTGAGTATTTTTTTTCATGGCTCGACTCAGAGCACCATACTCACGAGAGCGAGTATCACAGCGAATATAGCTGCTACCCAAAATCCACTAACTGTAAATCATGGAACGAATCTCGCGACCAACAGTACCATAAGGACATTAATGATCAGGGAGACGAGACCAAGAGTGAGAATATCGATTGGTAGAGTGAGGACCTTCAGAAATGGTCCGATCGTACTATTGACTATAGCGAGTACTACCGCTACGATGATAGCAGTAAGATATCCGTCTACGGTGACTCCTGGTATCAAATATGCTGCTATCGCTACCGCAATAGCTGAGATGAGAAGATTTATAAGTACTGTCATATATAAGATTGGATTAATGATTATATAATAGGATTATTCCCTTTTTGATAAAATAAACAAAGACAAATCAAAGACAAAAAGAGATACATCTCTTAGAATCATTTATCAACCTATTTCAATCATAAAATCCTACAAATAGATACTAAATCTCCCCTATTTAATATGGTTTATTTTTAGCAGTTTTTAATTTCTCTAATTTTCTTTCAGAGCCAAAAGGAGCAAACTCCCAAGAGCTACCACTCTTTCTGAAAAGAGGATCATCTTCCCTGTGATACCATCATTTTCTTCCCTTATAGAGATCATTTATAAACATTCATCCATATTTTACGGGGCTATATTTCTTTTCGAGGCAAATAGTATCGAAGAAGGTTTCCAAAGTGAAAAAATAGTAACAATTTTTATTTCATGGTATTTCTGTGAATAATGGTTGAGTAGAGTATTTTGGAATAAGAATATAGAGTATTCCTAAAAATAAAATCAGACTTGATTTCATTCCATAGATCCAAAAGCTTTTATTAAAGAAATTCTTATAAATAAATAGCGGAATGATAAATATTACAGATAGAAATCCAGATAGGAAAGATATACCTAATTCAAAACTTATATATAGCGCAGGAGCTCCGTCTAAGTGAATAGCGTCTTAGATATTTCAGTAAAGAAAAATACTACAGATAAATATAATGATATCCAAAATATTATTGTAATAGCTTGTTTCATAAAAGTGGAGTTTTCTTGGATATTATTGAGTGAGGAGAAATGCACGGAGCTTATCTATGGGACGAAGTTGGAGGAGAAATTTTTCGTATTCAAGATCATTGAGTAAAGCATTAGATACTATATTTTCTCAGGTGATGAATATCTGATCCCAGCCAAAACCATTTTCTCAAGCTGGTTTATCTGCTACTGTACCTTCGACAACTCCCTCGAAAAATCGTAGAGTTAATCCATCATAATATCAGAACATACAACGAGCAATAGCTCCCCGATCTTTTCAATCTACGAGAGAAGCAAGACACTCGAGTCAGAGTTCATCTAGAAAGTGCTTCACGAAAGTACCGGGTAATTTCCCAAGAGCACAAAACTCGAATGATACATCATCTACAATTACCGGCTTTCTGATTTTTTCATAGGCTTGTCGGACTTTGTGTTCGACGATTTCCTCTAGGCCGAGTGATTGGATCTCTTCGAGATCGAGCTTGATATGTTCTATAGGCATACCAAGCAATTTCCTCATATATTCCGCTTTTTTCGGATTCCCTGTGATGAAGGTGATAGATTGCATAGTAAGATATTCTATTGTTTTCCTCCATAAATCAATACAATACTTTGCGAGATTACTTCTCATTATTCCTATGATACAATTAAATAATATTACCAAATCATATACTTCTCGCAACGAGAAGATCACCCTTTTTACTGACCTCGACTGGAAAGTCGAATCGGCGAGTTTCGTCGCCCTCATGGGTGCGAGTGGAGCAGGGAAGTCGACCATCCTCTCACTTATTGCAGGGATTATCTCCCCTGATAGAGGAAATATACTTCTCGGAGATACTGATATTACGAGTTTTTCTCCTGATCAGATGATAGAGTATCGTGGGAAGAATATCGCATTCATCTTCCAGGCATTCGAGCTCATACCCAATCTGACTGTGTCAGAGAATATTGATCTCGTCCTCGATATCTCTCATGCGAAGAGGCGATACAGTACTGACGAGATCATCGAGAAAGTCTGACTTGCAGGGAAGTGAGATCGCTATCCCACAGAGCTCTCAGGATGAGAGCAGCAACGAGTCGCTATTGCTCGAGCTTTCGTCGCAGATGTCCCATACCTGCTCGCCGATGAGCCGACGGGGAATCTCGACGAAGGCAATGCACGCAAGATCATGGATCTCATCGATATTCTTCATATTGAGACGAAAAATACGATCGTCATGATCACCCATGATAGAGAGATCGCGAGTCGAGCGGACATCGTCTATAGGCTCCACAGTGGTATTATTTCTGAACAAAAATAACTTATTAACCTTTTTAACTGTATGGAAATTAATATCTGGTTTTGGGTGGGGTTTAACCTCTTCGTTCTCTTCATGCTCGCACTCGATCTCTGAGTCTTTCACCGAAAAAGTGAAGAAGTCAGTGTGAAAGAGGCACTTGCCTGGTCATGAGTATGGATATCACTTGCTATGGTCTTCAATGGACTCATATATAAATGGTTCGGAGAACAAAAAGCACTCGAATTTCTCACATGATATGTGATCGAGAAAGCCCTCTCGGTCGATAATATATTCGTATTTACGATTATCTTCGCATATTTCGCTATACCAAAAGCCTATCAGCATAAAGTACTCTTTTGGTGAGTACTTGGGGCGATACTTTTTCGAGTCATATTTATTTTTGCTTGAGTAGCACTCATCGAGAATTTCCACTGGATTATATATGTATTCGGAGGTATACTCATCTATACTGCATATAAGCTCATCACATGAGGTGAGATGAAAGTCGATCCTGAAAAGAGTCTCGTTATAAAGTGGGTAGGCAAGATCATCCCATTCAAAAAAAAGCTCCATGGAGATAGGTTCTTTATAAAAGAAAAAGCAAAGATCTACGGTACTCCGCTATTTATGTGTCTCATATTTATCGAGACGGCTGATCTCGTATTTGCCGTAGATAGCATCCCTGCCATCCTCGCCATAACACAAGATAAATTCATCGTCTATACTTCGAATGTATTTGCTATACTTGGGCTCCGCTCACTCTATTTTGCTCTTGCTGGTATGATCGATCGCTTTCGATATCTGCCGATAGGCCTTGCATTTATCCTTGCATTTGTCGGTACAAAAATGCTTATCATCGACCTCTATAAGATACCTGTTATGTATTCACTCCTTGTTATCATCACTATTCTAGTCATGAGTGTGAGTTTTTCTCTCTATAAGACAAGGGAAGAAGGTCACATAGGAAAGTAGTCTATGTATAAACTCTTTCGCCTCATCTTCATACGTAATATCTGGTCGATCCTGACACTCTTTCTTGTACTTTTGCTCGCAAGTACGGGCTTTCTCTTTATGCGACAGCTCACAGAGAATATCCAAGTTGCAGTATCTCGAGAGACGGCACCGCTTTTTGGTGCTGATATGAAGGTATCACCCAAAAATTATACTTCAATACCGATCATAGAGACGATATCTCCCTATCTCTCATGAATTACCTACAGTTTCTGAGAGCGTACTGAGTTCTCTACGACCCTCATCGATCGGGAAGGGAAGACAGGACTCGTGAATGTCATAGCCTACAGCGGAGAATACCCACAGAAATGAATCCTCGAGCTTTCACCATCACGTATACTCTGAGATAAGTATATCGCAGCCACGGATTGATTACTCTCACGATTTGCTTCAGGTGAGTCGCTCAGTATCGATGGGAAAGGAGTCAAAGTGACTCATACGATACTAAAATCGAGTGATCTCGGATTCTCATTTGGAAGTGATAATAATCTCCTGATCCTTCCGAAAGATTCACTTTCTGGATCTATGCTCATATCTTCTGGCTCGAGGCTTGATCAGGATCTTCTGATATCATTTCCTGCAGGTTACGATAGTGCAAATCTTATAAAAAAGCTCACAAGCAACAAAGAACTCGCAGAATACCGTATTCAAAGCTACACAGATCGATCGGAACAGACATTCGAGACGACAGAAGAATTGACTGATTACATCCTCCTTATCCTCGTGATTGCCGCAATATTCGCAGGTATTATCCTCAGATCATCTCATGACGCACTTTTTGCTGATCTTGCTCGGACGCTTCGTATTGTCGAGATTCTCGGCTTTTCTCGTAGCAGACAAATAGGATTGTTCCTCATGCTCTATATGATCATCATACTCCTTTCCTCTGTCTTCTCTCTCGTTATAGGATACGTACTTATATCTCTGATTACTCGAGTACCGGAAGCAAGGGAATTTGAGTTCTATTTGACTCCAGTATACTTCACTCTTCAAGTGATGTCAGTACTTATATTGGCCTCATTTCTCCCGCCTTGGATAGAAAAGTATAGAATAAAACAGAGAACATCATACTTAGGGCGATATATCCCCATGAGGATCTGTGCATGGGCTACTCGTATACCCATGAGAGAGACCCTGTCTCTTATCATCGGTATATGGGCTATCGTCTATCTCATTTTTGAGAGATTCCTCTGGAGTCTGGCTATCACGAGTACGAGTATTGTCATCTTTCTTATCCTTGCGTGGCTTCTATCCATTCTTTATGGCTTTATATTCTCTCGATTCGGGAGATGGAGAGAGACGAAGTTCTTCCTCTTCGACTGAGTACGTACTCTCGTGCGACCACTGACTCCGACGCTACCAATTACTCTTTCTTTGGTAGGTATCACAGCATTTTTCGTAGTATTTTTGCTTTTCTCTCTTTCATTTCGGGATAAACTCCTGACTGATACAGCCCAGTCTGCCAATATCTATGCTATCAATATCCTCGAATCTGATAGAGAGCGGGTATCGAATATCCTCTCATGAGCCGAAATGTACTCGATCATCCGGGCTCGGATATGAGAGATAAATGGTCGGACACTCGCGGAACATCTCGGACAAATAGAACCGAGTGGAGAATTTACCCGTGAATTCAATGTCACGACAGATGAGGTCAATGCAGTGATATTGCGATGAAAATCAAAGCTTGAAAGTAATGAAGTCTCTGTCGATGATGACTTTGCTTCTCGCCTCGGAGTCGATCTCTGAGATCGTATCGAATTTTCTCTGTCTGGTCGGAAATTTGTACTCACGGTTGCGAATATTCGTAAATCTATACGAGAAGGATTTCGGCCATTTTTCTATTTTTCTTTCGAGAAAGAAGCATTCAAGACTGCGCCGAAGACCTACTTCGTCTCTACATATGCGAGTGATACTGAGTTGTGGAAGCAAGCTATACTCAGAGCAAGTGGCCCACATGTCACCTTCGTCGACATCGAGAATATCCTCGCCATTGCTCGAGAAATAGCCGTGAAGATACTCTCAGTGATATCACTTTTCTTTGGTGCTATATCCCTTTTCGGACTACTCGCTCTACTCTCACTATTCTCTCGATTTGCCCCGATCGAGAAGATTAAGTCTCGATTGTATCCGCTTTTTGGTTCGACAGATGTGACCCTCAGATCACTCTTCCTGACGCCTCGTGGGACACTTATCATAGTTTCGAGTATCATCGCTCTCGTCATCTGAGGTGCACTCTATGCCTATATCGCTCATTCGAGTGCATTCCTCGCTATCGATGTGTGAGATATCATGCTTACACTCATTATCATCCTCATGATATATGTGCTCCTCTTCTTGGTCATACGTCCGAAGAGACGCACTGACTAAGCTAGCTTTGCTCCATTTTGCACCTCCCGCTCGGGTATAGCGAGTATCACGGATCCATCTTCGCGGTAGAATCCCGTACAGAGGAATTCACTGATAAATGGCCCTATCTGCTTCGGAGGGAAATTCACGACTCCGACTATCTGCTTTCCTATGAGTGCTTCTTTCGAGTAATGCGTCGTGATCTGTGCGCTGGATTGCTTCACTCCGATATCACCCCCGAAGTCTACCCAGATTTTGTATGCGGGCCTACGTGCTTCTGGAAAGTCTTCAGTTCGGATGATCGTCCCAACTCTGAGTTCTACAGATTCGAAATCATGCCAAGATAATTATTCATGATATTTAATTAGGTTAACTTGCGTATCAATATGCTCTGTCATTCTGTGTTTGTCACGGAATCTAGATTTAGGCATGTTTGAGTCTCACTATATCGATATTTCACTTTACTTCAATATTGTATTTTATTAAAAATAGTGAAAAATATAGTTGACAAAGAAGAGGGAGGGAGTAGTACCTAGCTTGTTATTAAGTTCAAATCTATGGCACTTGCTACGTCTCTTTTTCCTTTTCCTGAAGCACATAAAGTACTCGCAAACTTAACTATCGCGAGTGAATGATGATCATCACCGCTCTTTCTAAGAAACCTTTCTGAAGCAGAAAGAAAAGTTATTTAACTCTTAGATCAAGTCTGATCAGATGATCTTAGAAAAGCTGGAGTCGTATACACAAAAAATCAAGCATGAGCACAGGAGGTAGTCTGAGTAAATATAGAACTTAATGCAGTGTGACACCCAATACTGCATTAAAAATATGAAAAATCCACTCCTGACCGAGTGGATTTTTCTTAAAGCTTATTTTTTAGACCATTTTGGGACTGTATTGAAAGAAGTATTACCGTGTCATAGAAATATCTTGGACATTCACTTTTCCATTACCACGGACTTCCTTTATTTTAGATCGCATTTCTTCTCGTTTTGCTTTCATCTCTTGCTGATTTTGTTTTCTCATATCTTTCATCTCCGTCCTATTTTCTTGCCTCATATCCTTTATCTCATCTCGCATCTCAGCATATTTTGCTGGATCGATACCCTTTGATAGGAGATAGTCATTCATCATCTTCATGAGAGTAGCATGATCTGCAGGAGAGAGTTGTTTCATTGCCATATGGAGTCCCTTCATCTCATGTTCCATCATACTAGCCCCCATCATCCCACCACTTCCCATAGGTGGGCGAGGTGGACGATCCATATCTGATCCGCTACCCATAGGTGGGCGAGGAGGAGGAGTCATCATTCCAGAGCCTTCGCTAGATCAAGCCATCATTCCTGCTCCCATCCCACCACTTTGGTGTGATGTAGATGATTGTGACATACCCCATGAGTAATCACTCGCTGCAAACATTATTGCGGGAGTACAGCTCGAGAGGAGTACAGCTACGAATATAAGTTTATTCATAATGAAAAAGTAAAAATATAAATTCTTCTTGTATGAAGATATGATAAGTATATGCTCCATTTTTCACTTTGCAACTCTTTCACCGAGTCTTCACTCTTGCTTTCTTCGAGAATTTATATGATGATATTTTTCATCATCATTTGTATATTTTCTTTTCCGTTCCAGATATTTCGTTCGAGAGAGACTATCGGTGATATGATATCTCAGGGTGAGGGGATTTTTCACTCTTTTCACCCAAAAATCTCCTGAAAATTCCAGAGGAGACACTTGACGCTCGGTATTTCGATGAATGTCATCGAGAGATGATTGCCCTCTTTTCAGAGAATCCGTACTTCCTCTATCGTGAGATCTTCCAGGAGGAAGAGTGGCTTCATATTTCCGATACCAAAAGGTCGAAATCCATCGATCATATCGAGACTCTGAAGAGAGATATCTTCAGGATGGAGAGTGCATTCTACTTTGAGTGTTTTCTTTGGAAGACTCATGATATCATATTTCTCAGCGAATCTGTCTGCTATATATTTCTGAAAATCTGTAAGTTTGGCCCCCTCTATCGTGAATCCTGCTGCTTGTCTGTGTCCTCCATATCGCACGAAATACTCTTTACAGAGATCGAGGAGCTCTACGAGATTACACCATTCTGGAGATCGACAGCTTGCTACATACGAGATAGGAAGTAGGAAGTTGGAAGTAGGATCATCAGATCCCTCCCGATCTCCTATTTCTTTTTCATATTCTCTTTTTCGTACTTCATCTCATTTGGACTCATGCTGCTTACAGAGGACGATAGAGGGTTTGCCATAAGCTTCAGTGAGTCGACCTGCTACGAGACCTATGAGTCCATGCTCGATATGATCGTGAGTATAGAAGAGTATAGGAAGGCTTGAGTCGACATTCATGAGAGCATCTTCGGTATATTTTTTGACTTCTTCTTGCCTTTTTGTATTGAGATTTTCTACTTCGAGGAGCCAATCATCCACTCGATCTTCTGTGGAGAGGAGCCAGTGAAGTGCCTTGAGTGGTGAGTCCATGCGTCATGCAGCATTGATCCTTGGTCCAAGCTGGAAGCCGATGATATCAGCATTGCCTTCAGATGAATGCTCACTCTTTTCTATGAATTTTCGGAGTGCACTCGATTCACTCTGTGCCATTTGTTTGAGTCCAAGTGCGGTGATAATACGATTCTCCCCTACGAGAGGCATACAGTCTGCCACTGTACCGAGAGAAGCAAAGTCGATGTAGCGGGTGAGAGCAGATTCTAGATTTCAGGTTATAGATTCTAGAAGGTTATCTCCATCGGCAATCTCTCATCAAGAATCTCGTATCTTGATGGCGAGTGCATGGAGCAATTTGAACGCTACTCCCGCTCCTGCAAGATTCTGAAATGGATATTTTGAGTCTTTCCGTTTAGGATTGATAAGTGCTATGACTTCTTCTGGGATGATTTCAGGTACGGCGTGGTGATCTGTGACGATCACATCGATATCGAGAGATTTCGCATAGCGTATAGGCTCGATATCACGAGTACCACAGTCGACAGTGATGACGAGTTTCACATTTTTCTCTGCGAGTTCGGTGAAGAAATAATTCTTAAGTCAGTATCCATCATGAACTCTATGAGGGAGACGATAGGACACTTCGATCCCGATTTCCTGAAAAAATCTCACGAGAATAGCGGTACTCGATACTCCGTCCACATCATAATCCCCAAATATCACAACTCGCTCTTTCTTCTCTCTTGACTCAAGTATCCGCTTCACGGCTTTTTCCATATCAGGCATGAGATAGGGATCATGGAGATCAGAAAGAGAAGGAGCAAAAAATTTTGGATCGGTAATATTTCTATTGTTTTTGAGGACAGCCTCGAGCGAAGTATAGTCTTCTGTATGCAAAATTTGAACTATTTGTCCATCAGGTGTCATGAGTGCTTTTGACTTTGTCATATATCCGATTATACTTCGTTTCTCTAAAACTCAAATATTTTCATGACCCTTTTGCAGATATTTTTCATCCTCTCATGAGCGATTATCTCTATGATCGCTCTTGGTATTGCAAGACGAGAACGATTCAATGCTCTGCATTTTCTCGTCTTTCTTGGAGTTGGGTGATGACTGTTATTTTTGTGATTTTTTCCAGGGTTTGTCGATCGTATCGGATATATATTTGGTGCTGCTCGTTGAGCAGATGTTCTCGTATATGCAAGTATTATCTTCCTTTTCTATTTTGTACTTCTTCTCTTACAAAAAGTAGAATCTCAGCGTCAAGATTTCACTCGTCTAATACGAGAAATCGCACTTGAAAAAACACATCATGCAAAAAAGTAAGATCATTTTTCTCATCCGTGCCTATAATGAAGCTACTCGTATTGTCAGGGTCATCGAGGATATTTTTTCGCAAGGATTTGATCAGATTCTCGTCGTAGATGACGGATCGCTCGATGATACGAGAGGACTTCTTCATAAACATTTTGGTGAAAAAATTATATATATCTATCACCCGATTAATAGATGAGGGTGAGCTGCACTTGAGACAGGATTTACCTATATCCGTCGATATGCTCATCACTATGATTGGGACTTTGTCGTCACATTCGATGCCGACTGACAGCATGATATCGCTGATATAGACTCATTTCTCGAAATGTTCGCGACGCATCCGAAGACACAAGTTGTCTACGGATCTCGTTTTATCGTCAAAACTCGATCGAATATTCCACTTTTACGGAAGATCATACTTTGGTGAGGGAAGATATTCACATCACTGATCTCTTGAGTACATCTTACCGATGCCCATAATGGGTATCGTATGTTCAGCATCGAAGTGATACAAAAAATATATCTCACTATGGATGGTATGGAGTATGCGAGTGAACTCATCGATGAGTTATATCTTCAGGGTTTCACGATACGAGAAGTTCCAGTCAATATCCACTATGATGACTATACTCTTGCGAAATGACAAAGATATGGATGAGCCATTCGCATAGTGCTTCGTATGATTTTTAAGAAATTTTTCTAAATATGCATTCTCTAATCATTACAGGATGAGCTTGATTTATCGGATCAAATTTTTTGAATAAGTATGTTCCACTTTTTCCGAGTATTACTTTCATAAATATTGATCTCCTTACCTATGCGTGAGACCTCGCGAAACTCGATACGAGTGTGAGAAATGCATCGAACTATCATTTTGAACAAGTCGATATTAGGGATATTGGTGCGTTACGAATAGTGTATCAGAAATATACCCCTACCGATATTATCCACTTTGCAGCAGAGTCACATGTAGATAATTCAATCCGCAATCCTCGATTATTCACAGAAGTAAATATACTCGGTACGCAGAACCTCCTCGATCTTCATAGGGAATTTGGTATGGAGAGATTCCACTATATATCGACCGACGAAGTCTACGGAGATATCCCTGACTCGGGATATTTTACAGAAGAGACACGTATTGAGCCATCTTCTCCATACTCAGCATCTAAGGCAGGGGGCGATATACTTACGCAAGCATATGGCCGGACATATGGGCTCGATTTTACTATTACTCGCTGTTCGAACAACTACGGAGCGCATCAGAACTCTATTTCACTTATCCCACTTTTCATCTCGAAAATAATGAAAAATGAGAGTGTTCCTCTCTATGGTGATGGTTCGAATATCCGTGACTGGCTCTATGTTGAAGATCATTGCGATGCTATCTGGGAGGTGTTCACTCGTGCATCGAAGTGAAGTATCTACAATGTCTGAGGCAATAATGAATATACGAACTTAGAGATTACAAAAATCCTCCTCTCTGCTATGTGAAAATCTGAAGACTTGATTTCTTTCGTACCTGATAGACCATGACACGATATGCGATATGCTATAGATGCGACGAAGATCAAAAATGAACTCTGATGGGAACCGAAGGTAAATTTTGAGGAGGGGATTGCAAAGACTATTTGATTTTATAACCAGAAATAATTATGAAAGGTATTATTTTAGCATGATGAAGTGGTACACGCCTCTATCCCATAACGATGGCTATATCGAAGCAGCTTATGCCCATCTACGATAAGCCGATGATATACTATCCACTGACGACGCTCATGCTCGCGGGTATTAGGGATATACTCATCATCACGACGCCTGAGGATCAGGCAGGATTCATCCGTCTTCTAGGAGATGGTGGGCAGTTCGGTATATCTCTCACGTATGCAGTACAGCCATCACCCGATGGACTTGCTCAGGCATTTATCATCGGAGAAGAGTTCATCGGAAGTGAAGATGTATGCCTTATCCTTGGAGATAATCTCTTCTATGGACAAGGATTCTCTACGCTCCTTCGAGAAAGTGTACGAGTTGTACGTGATGAGAAGAAGTCTGTCATATTTGGCTATGAAGTAGGAGATCCTGAGCGTTATGGAGTCGTCGAGTTCGACCGTGGGCATAATGCCCTCTCTATCGAAGAGAAGCCTACATCTCCCAAGTCGAATTTCGCAGTCGTCGGACTCTACTTCTATACCAATAATGTGATAGAAATAGCAAAGAGTGTGAGTCCATCCGAACGTGGTGAGCTAGAAATTACGAGCGTGAACTCTGCATTTCTCTATCGGGGTGATCTCAAGGTAGAGCTCATGAATCGTGGATATGCATGGCTCGATACAGGGACCCATGAGAGTATGATGGATGCCGCGAACTTCATCGAGATTATCCAGAAGCGTCAGTGAGTCCAAGTCGGCTCTCCTGAAGAGATAGGATTCAGGCAGTGATGGATCGATAAAAACCAAGTAGAAATCCTGGCAAATTCCATGATGAAAAATGAATACGGAAAATATCTTATGAGCATCATCAAATAGTTTATGGCTTTTACGAAAATTACTACATCACTTCAGGACTGCTTCATCATCGAGCCACAGATATTCGGTGATACTCGTGGATTTTTCATGGAGACGTACTCTACTATCGAATTCGAGAAGATCGGGATACTCTCGAACTTCGTCCAAGATAATCACTCGAAATCTAAAAAGTGAGTCCTCAGATGACTTCACTTTCAGACTCAGAAGCCTCAAGCAAAGCTCGTCCGAGTCACGGCTTGAAGCGTCTATGATGTGGTCGTCGATCTTCGAGTGGGTTCGTCAACTTTCTGAAAGTGGGAAGGATTCGTCCTTTCTGCAGAAAATCAGAAAATGCTCTTTGTTCCTCGTGGTTTTGCCCATGGATTCCTCACGCTTGATGATGATACAGAGTTTCTCTACAAATGTGATGATGTATATGATCCAGGATTTGAAGGAGGGGTTATCTGGGATGATGCATCTCTCTCCATAGATTGGAGAAAGTATCTCGATGGTCATACCGGTAGCATAGAAATCAGCGAGAAGGATATAAATAATCCAACATTTGTGATGTATAAAAATAATCCTATTTTCTAAAATGCCTAAAAAGAAGATACTCATCACTTGATGAAATGGTATGCTCGCTTACGATTTTATTCATATACAGAAAGAAAAATTTGATATCATATCGACGGATAGAGAAGAGTGTGATATCACTTCTTTCGAGTCAATCCTCCAGTCAATCACTCTCCATGAGCCAGATATCATCCTGAATCTGGCTGCATATACTGCTGTCGATGATGCAGAGGATATAGGGATGAAGACCTGTTTCGAAGTGAATACTCTAGGAGTCAAAAATCTTGCAAAAGCGAGCTCAGTATTTGGAGTCGAATTTATCACCATCTCTACAGATTATGTATTTGATGGGAAAAAATCCGAATGATATCTATCGATAGATGAATGTAATCCAATCAATATCTATGGTATGTCGAAATATCTCGGCGAAAAACTCGCACTCGATGAGAACCCTCGAACGATAATTGTAAGGACGAGTTGGCTCTATGGAGGGAATCCATATGGAAATAAAGAGTGAGTATTTAAAAATTTTATCAATACGATGCTCAAACTCTCAGTAACTCGAAGTGAACTGAAAGTCGTTGCAGATCAACATGGTATCCCGACTTCTTGCGAAGCACTTTCTTATGCTATTAGCAAGCTGATTGATAATCCTGAAGAGTACGAGTGACAGATAATTCATCTCTCGGCTTCCTGTGATGAGGAAAGTGTCACATGGGCAGACTTCGCTCATGAGATTTTTATTCTTTCCTGAAAAAACGTTTTAGTTATTGATTGTACTGCATCGGAGTATCCGACGAAGGCAAGACGTCCAGAATGGAGTATCCTCAAAAATGATTCAAATATCATCCTGCCTGATTGGAAAAGTGGACTCATTGAGTATCTAAAGAGAAAATAAATTTGAGAAAATCCTCACTATTCATACAATCCGTCTACATAAATATCTCCCTCACTCACGTATCTTTTTATGAAAAAAGCACTTATTACTGGTATCACATGACAAGACGGAGCGTATCTTGCTGAGCTCCTTCTCGAAAAAGGGTATGAAGTCCATGGTATCAAAAGGCGATCCTCTTCTCTGAATACTACAAGAATCGATCATCTCTTTCGAGATTCACATGAGAGTGGAGTGAAGTTATTTCTCCACTACGGAGATATGACTGACTCTGGAAACCTTATCAAAATCATCGCAGACATACAACCCGATGAGATCTATAATCTCGCAGCGCAATCACATGTGAAAGTGAGCTTCGATATGCCTGAATATACCGCGAATACTGATGCTCTCGGTACACTGAGACTCCTCGAAGCTATCCGCGTGAATAAACTCGAAAAGAAAACTCGATTCTATCAGGCATCTACCTCTGAAATGTTCGGAGGTGTCGGCTACAATATGCCAGAAGCAGGATATGATGAGACTTCCCCATTTCATCCACGTAGTCCATATGGAGTAGCCAAACTCTATAGCTACTGGATCACGGTGAATTATCGAGAAAGTTATGGGATATTCGCTTGTAATGGACTTCTCTTTAATCATGAATCTCCCCTTCGTGGTGAGACATTTGTCACACGCAAAATCACGCGTTCTGTAGCACGTATACACCTCGGACTCGAAAAAAAACTTTATATATGAAATATCGATGCGAAGCGTGACTGGGGACATGCGAAAGATTATGTGAAGGGTATGTGGCTCATGCTTCAGCAGGAAGTACCAGAAGAGTTCGTCCTTGCTACAGGGGAGACCTATACAGTACGTCAGTTTATCGAATGGGCGTTCGCTGAAGTCGGGATGAAGATCGAATGGAAAGGATCAGGCATAGATGAGAAAGGATATAATGTAAAAACATGAGACTGTCTTATAGAGATAGATCCACGATACTTCCGTCCTGCTGAAGTCGATCTTCTTCTTGGAAACCCAGCAAAGGCAGAAAAGCAACTCGGATGGACTCGTGAATACACGATAGCCCAAATGGTAGCTGAGATGATAAAGTCTGATATTGAAATATTTCGAAAAGAAGAAATCTTGAGTAAGCATGGATACGAGATACTTACCCAATACGATTAATATGTTTATCGAAGATGCACTCTATCAAGATATCCTCAGATATATGCCCATCCCGACAGTTGATATACTCTTTATCAATTCTCGAGATGAGGTGCTCCTCGGGAAGAGAAATAATGAGCCACTTATGTGAGTCTACTATATCCCAGGTGGGCGAGTGAATAAGTGAGAAATATCTCTGCATGCTGCAAAGAGAAAGGCAAAAGAAGAACTCGCTATAGATATCGATATGTCGAGGCTTCAGTATATTGGAGTATATGATGATATTTTCGAGAATTCTGCATTCGCAAATATTAGTACCCACTGTATCCCAGTGACATATTCATACTTCCTCGATCCTTCCGAAGAAGATAAGGTTGCTCTCGGAGATAGGCAACACTCTGATTTACAGTTTTTCTCATTCACTGATCCGAGTCTGCATAAGTCGGTGAAGATACGTATCGCGGACCTTGAAAAAATAAGAAAATAGATTATTGACAATTGTATATAAATACATACTATATTTATATACATAATTTTTCACTCTATGACTCGACCGACGGTTTTTACTACGGTGATGTATCCGATGAATACTGAAGTTCAAAAAGAACAATCGAGTGTTCGACGACCACTTTTTGTCGAGACACTTCAAACTGCAGTGACAAACGGCGTGAATGTGGTCGTCCTCGATGGTGGCTTCTGAGATGCGTGACTCACACAAGAAGCCCAATCTATACGATGAGAGGGGAGTATCCTCTGGGTACCAGAGTGAGATGCCCTGTCTGATCTTGTTAAGGCATGAAACTCTGATGATATTTCTCGTTTCACGAAAAATGGAGAAGGAAAAATGTTTGGACTTGGACCAGGGAGGAGATATATTGGTAATCTTGCATGAGAGGCTTTTCCAGACTCATCATTTTTTGCATGGTCAGAGCCAGAGAAAGATATTTGGGTCCAGCAAACGATCCACTCTATCATGTCTGAGCTCCAAAAAGCTCATATACTCGTATGAAAGAGAGATCCTGCATGAATGGAAAAATCATATCCCGCACAACAAGTCGAAGTAGAGTCTCGTGCAAGCCAGACTTTTCACGCCATGATTATCGAAGCTGCTCGTCAAAATATATGAGATCGTGTAGATGAGCTGATTTGAAAAGATCCACTCGATCATTGGTCTGGTCCCCACGCGTTTGTTCCAGAAGCGTTGAAACAAGTATTTCTTCAATACAAAGGTCAAGGATGGGACTCGATCATCACGATACTCTACCCAGCACTGATGAGATGATTCGCTGTGTGAGAGTTTCAGATGCATACTCTTAGTGGCGCTCCCTGGACATATCCGAAGTCACAGCTCGAACTCGAAAGCTCAGATCCTGAAACATATGAGAGACTTCGACTCTCCCAAGAGGCGACTATCCTCGCTGCTACCGAAGGGGAGATAGTTCGTATGAAGTCCGCATAGTTCTGATTTTTTTTGATATGATATACTCGGATTCCCCAGAGCACAGCAAAGCAGATATTATTCGGACAGCTCTTCAGTATAGTTGTTCTAAGAATGAGATTGATTTTTTATCACTCCAAAGAGAAGTACGCGCTCAGGTAGATAGTCTTTTTTCTGAAGCTGAAGAAGCCTTTATTCATGTACATACTGATGCGAGGAGATCTATATATGAGTATAATTGAGTTGATTTTTCTCTTCAGAGATTTGAAGTGCACTCTAGAGATGTCCCACTCGGGAATCACTACCATCGCAAATCAAGATGATATAATACCCTTGCTGATGAAGGCTCGAATAAGCTTTCAGAAATGTTCGTATTCGATGAGTGAGCATGACTTCTTCTCCTACAGGAACTTGACTCAGAGTGAGTTACTCGTGGAAAACTCGAAGAGTTCTCTGTGAGAGCAAGAGATGTACTTGTTATACACCCCCTTCAGGTACATACACTCTATCTCGATCCAGGGACAAAATTTCGATGATTTCGTCCCTATCCATTCGATGAAATAGATATGGATATGAATTCCTATAAACTCGAACGCCGAAAGAAATAGTATTTTTTCTTTTGGCGTGACAAAAATCACGTTCTTCATATAATCCCATTATATTTTTTGGGATTTTTTATCTATAGTGTATGAGTATCAAGCTTATCAAATCAGCATTTTATCATGAGACTGAGACGCGAGCAAAGCTCTGTGACTTCCTCTCTCGTCCAGAGCAGCTCAGTATCGGTAAATACTGTCGTGAATTCGAGGAAAAATTCGCAAAGTGGCAGGGTCGTAAGTACGGTGTCTTCGTGAACTCAGGAAGTTCTGCGAACCTCATACTGCTTCAGTCACTTCTCAATACTGGACTCCTTCAGAAAGGGGATGAAGTAGGATTTTCTTCGCTCACTTGGGCGACCAATCCTATGCCCCTTATGCAGCTTGGATTTACTCCAGTACCTATAGATATCGAGCTTGATACACTCAATGTCTCTCTCGCGACTTTCAAACGATCGATCGAAGGTAAAAGTCTGAAAGCTCTCTTTATCACGAATGTGCTCGGTTTCTGTGATAATATTGATGAGATTGCAAGGTATTGTGAGGAAAAATGAATCCTCCTCATCGAAGACAACTGTGAATCTATGGGAACGGTCTATAAGGGAAAAAAACTCGGAAACTATGGACTCGCTTCGACATTTTCTACGTATATCGGGCATCATATGTCGACGATCGAATGAGGGATGGTCTGTACGGATGATCGGGATTTCTATATCAATCTTGTCATGACACGTGCACACGGGTGGGATCGCAATCTCCCTGCCGATATCCAGGAAGAAATCCGAGCAAAATATGATGTATCAGGTTTCTATGCGAAATATGCATTCTATACACTTGGATATAATGTCCGCCCGAATGAGGTCAATGGATTTATCGGGGCTCACCAGATGCAGTACCTCGATGAGATCGTCGAAAAACGAGAAACGAACTTTAAGAGATTCGTCCAAGAAGTCAATAATAATCCTGACTTCTATCCAATCAAATATAAGCATATCGAGAAAGTCTCAAATTTTGCTATTCCGATCGTCTGCCAAAATCCTGCCTCACTCGAAAAATATAAACTCCGATTCGAAAAAGAAGAAGTCGAGATTCGACCTATTATATCTGGAGATATTACTGAGCATATATTCTGGAAAGAGGCATATGGGCCACTCGAT
Organism: Candidatus Altimarinota bacterium; assembly: GCA_031386685.1. GTDB lineage: Bacteria > Patescibacteriota > Gracilibacteria > BD1-5 > UBA2023 > JAGOMW01. The sequence goes on from JANNCQ010000026.1 coordinate 18,547, forward strand.
CGAGAGACGACTGCTCAGCTTGTCCACAAAAATGGTTTTTATTTCGGAAATAGTCCTGAGTACACGGAAGAAGAAATACTTATACTCATCAATCTTCTCAAAGCGTAGTTATGGAGAAACATGCAAAAATCTATGTCGCTGGAAGTACGGGTCTCGTAGGGGGGGCTATTGTCAGATATCTCCAAAATATGGGGTATACACAGATTATCACCCGGACTCGCATAGAGCTCGATCTTACCGATAAGCAGGCAGTATACGCTTTCTATGAAGAAATGCATCCAGAATATGTGATTGTTTCTGCTGCACGAGTCGGAGGGATTAAGGCGAATATAACCTATCCAGCGGAGTTCCTCTACGAGAATCTCGAAATACAAAATAATATTATTTGGTGAGCGCATCTCTCGGGGGTGACGAAACTTCTCTTTCTCGGGAGTAGCTGTATCTATCCACGCGAATGCCCTCAGCCGATGAAAGAAGAATACCTCATGACGGGCAAGCTCGAACCGACGAACGAAGGATATGCGATCGCGAAGATCGCAGGGATGCGACTCTGTGAATATATCTCGAAAGAGTATGGTAAGAACTTCATCTCGTGTATGCCGACGAATATCTACTGACCATGAGATCACTTCGATGCCGAGAGAGGACATGTCATCCCTGCGATGATAGTGAGGATGCATACAGCGAAGCTTGCCTGAGATGTGACATTTGGTGTATGGGGTACGGGAAGTGCTCGTCGAGAGTTCCTCTATGTAGATGATCTCGCTGAAGTCGTGATATATCTCCTCCAGAACTATACTGGGACTGACTTTCTGAATATCGGAACTGGTGAAGATGTCTCGATCGAAGAGCTCACTCTACATCTCATGGATATCATGGACTATCATCCTGAGATCGTATTCGATACTACGAAGCCTGATGGTATGCCACGGAAACTCCTCGATGTCACGAAGCTTACGGAAGCCTGATGGAAGTATCGAACTTCTCTTCTTGAATGACTGAGAAATACGTATGAGTATTTCCTTAATAATTATAATCATTAATCTATGATAGTAGTAAAACTCGTTTGAGGTCTTGGAAATCAACTTTCACAATATGCAATGGGACGACACATAGCCCTAAAGAATAACACAGAACTTCTTTTAGATAGAACTTCTTTCGATACCTATAATCTCCATAAGTACAGTCTTCAGCATTTTCAGATAGTCGAAAATTTCGCATCAAAAAAAGAAATCCCCTGGTACGAAATACGACTTTCTAACAAATATTTAGATTACATCCTTAATAGACTCAAACCCTTTTTAAGGATTAAGTGACATATTTTAGAGAAAGGACAATCATTCAATGAGCAATTTTTGAGGTTACAATGAAGAGATTTTTACCTGGAATGATACTGGCAGAGTGAGAAATATTTCTCTGAAATAGAAAGCACTATAAGGAATGATTTACAGATTAAGACCCCGCCCAGTTCCCAAAACATAAAAATGATAGATACGATTACATGAAAGAATTCTGTAAGTATTCATATACGTAGGGGCGACTATGTGAATAATAAAAAAGCCAATCAAGTGCACGGTACGTGTGATATGGATTATTACATGCGAGCTGTAGAATATATTGCTAAAAATTCCTCTGCACCTCAGTTCTTTGTCTTTTCTGATGATATCTCTTGGGCAATGGAGCATCTTAGGCTTTGATTTCCTACTACGTATGTCGATCACAATGACGCTCTAACGAATTATGAAGATCTCCGGCTTATGAGTCTTTGTTCGCATAATATTATTGCTAATAGCACTTTTTCTTGGTGGGGAGCCTGGCTCAATAAAAATCCTAAAAAGATTGTTATAGCTCCAAAACGTTGGTTTAATACTTCAAAGCATAATGCTGACGACATCGTGCCTATATCATGGATCAGGCTATAACTAATTCATAAAATATGAAATTTGCATTCTTTTGGGATGACCGGTTTAATGACAATAACTACGCGAATACCCAGATAGACCCCAATCTCAGTCCGTTCAAAAATTTTTTAGAGATCAATGGTATAAACAATACCATGTCTTTTAATATCTTTGAATCTGACAAAACGAAAACACCGAGTGATTATACTATTCTCTGCCTTCTTACTTTGAATATATTCTCACTGAGGAAATATATAAAATTTCTCTGGAAATATAGACGGTATAGGAAATTTCTCTTTCTTATGGAGCCTCCGGTAGTAGCAATACTATCATATAGTTCATTAGTGCATATTTTTTTTGATAGAGTATATACGTGGAATGATAATCTTGTAGATAATGAAACGTATAGAAAATACCTCTGGCCTCAATCCAAATTTGGTAGCGATACTTTGGCTATATCATATCATCAAAAAAAACTTCTAACTTTGGTAAATGGTAATAAAACGTCATTCATAAAAAATGAACTCTATTCCGAGAGGGAAAAGGCTATTCGTTATTTAGAGGCCAATAACGTAGAGTTCGATTTGTACGGAACACGCTGGGATCTTCCAAACAATCGGCAGAAAATATTTGGATTTCAGCCATACTCCTCATACCGAGGAAGAATCGATAATAAGATTACTGCTCTCAGTCAGTATAGATTTTCTCTCTGCTTTGAAAATATGAAGAATGTTCCGGGATATATTACGGAGAAAATCTGGGATAGTTTTAAAGCAAGATGCGTGCCCATATACTGGGGGGCTTCTAATATAGAAGAATATATTCCAGCAAATACGTTTATCGATTTTCGACAGTTTAGAGGCGATTATGAAAAACTTGTAACATATCTTTCGCAAATGACAGAACTTGAATATAATCAATATATTGAAAATATAGAGGTATTCTTAGTCAGTCAAGAATCGCAGGAATGGTTCGATGCTCACTGGGCAAAAGGATTCCTCAAAATACTGTATTAATTAATCACTTTATTTTATGCAAGTTGTTATTTTTGCTGGTGGTCTCGGTACCCGTCTTTCTGAAGAAACCATATTGAAGCCAAAGCCCATGGTAGAGATTTGATGAAAACCTATTCTTTGGCATATTATGAAATCATACTCGTATTATGGGTACAAAGACTTTATTATCTGCTTGGGTTATAAAGGCTATATCATCAAGGAATGGTTTGCAAACTATGTCCTTCATAATAGCGATATTACGATCGATACTCGTACTTGAGGACAGATCACGTTTCATAACTCTGATACAGAAGATTGGAGTGTCACACTTGTCGATACATGATCGGAGACGATGACAGGAGGTCGTCTCAAGCGCGTAGCTCCATATATCAATCAAGATACATTCATGCTTACGTATTGAGATGGGGTAAGCAATGTGGATATCCCGGCACTCGTACAGTTTCATGAGTCACATGGGAAACTTGCTACGATAACCTCTGTTCAGCCAGTGTGAAAGTTCGGAAGACTCTCGATCGAAGGTGATCGTGTAGTAGAATTCGCAGAAAAAAAAGATAATGAATCTGCATGGATTAATTGAGGATTTATGGTGATAGATAAAAAAGCCATAGAGTATATAGGTGGGGATGATACACCACTCGAGAAAGATCCACTTGAGAACCTCGCAAGGGATGGCGAACTCATGACCTATAAGCATCATGGTTTCTGGTATGCTATGGATACTCTCCAAAATAAAAATACCCTAGAGGGATGGTGGTCAGAGAAGAAGGCTCCTTGGAAAATTTGGTAATATCTAACTTTTTTATTATGTATAGACTTTCTAATGATTCTCAAAAACTTCTTGGACAGCCAATGTTCAAGATACTTGCCAAAGTTCAAGAACTTGAGAAACAGTGAGAAAATATCATTCACTTTGAAATCGGTGATCCTGATTTTGATACCCCAAAAAATATTACTCAAGCTGCCATAGATGCACTTAATGAGTGAAAAACTCACTATACGAACTCTTACTGAGTAGTTGCGCTTAGAGATGCAGTTGCTGAGGCAACGCTCCGCTCAAGAGGATTTAAGCCTTCATTAAATCAGATACTCATAACCCCGTGAGCAAATATTATTCTCTATTATGCTATTCGATGTTTAGTGAATCCCTGAGATGAAGTCATACTACCCGACCCAGGATTTCCTACTTATATTGCTGCCGTTGAGTTCTGTAATACTATTCCAAAATTTGTTCCCCTCTTTGAGAAAAATGACTTTCGCATTCAACTGGATGATATCAAGAGAGCTGCCACTCCAAAAACAAGACTTATTATTCTCAATTCCCCAAGTAATCCTACATGAGCAGTATTAACAAAAGAAGAACTTCAGGGAATTGCGGAATTTGCTATCGAGAATAAGATTTTTCTTCTTTGTGATGAGATTTACTCTCGTCTTATATTTGATGATACAAAGTTTTATAGTCCCTCGATTATCGATCAATGTAAAGAATATATTATCGTGCTTAACTGATTCAGTAAGGCATTTGCAATGACTGGTTGGCGACTATGAGTTGCTATTGGACCTGAAGATGTGATAGCGAAAATGGCACTCCTTCTTCAAACAACTTCTTCTTGCGTTCCTGAATTTATACAATACGCTTGAATAGAAGCGATCAACGGAGATCAATCTCAAGTATATATTATGAAAAAAGAATATAACGAAAGAAAAGATATTCTCGTAGAGTGACTTAATTCTATTCCATGAATTCACTGCTATAATCCACATGGATCAATCTATGTATTTCCGAATATCTCTGGCACGGGCATGTCGAGTGAAGCTTTTACACAATTCGCACTTGAGACAGCAAAGATTGCAATACTACCATGATCGAATTTCTGAGAATATGGTGAAGGATTTATTAGAATGTGTTATGTGAATTCGAAGGAAAATATCATTGAATGAATTCGAAGACTTAGATGAGCCCTTGAAACAAAATAACTTATAATTTTTTCTTTATGATGCGAGTTACAGACTATATCACCAAATTTCTTGTCAATGAATGAGTGCAAGATACTTTCCTTGTGACGGGTGCTGGTATGATGTTCCTCTCTGATGGACTCTACCTGAATCGTGAGATTAATAGTTATTGCACTCATCATGAGCAGGCAGTTGCTATGGCAGCAGTTGCCTATGCAAAACTCAAAAATAATCTCTGAGTCGCATACGTATCAACTGGGTGTGGTGGAACAAATGCTGTGACTGGACTTCTCCATGCTTATCAGGATAGTGCCCCAGTATTATTCATATCAGGACAAGTAAAACTTAGTAATACTACCCGAGTTGCTTGACTGAAGCTACGCTGATTTGGAATTCAAGAAGCAGATATCATTCCTATAGTAGAGTCACTAAGTAAGTACTCTGTCATGATTCTGAAACCGAATGATATTGCATATCATCTTGAGAAAGCAGTTTTCCTTGCTCGATCCTGAAGGCCTGGGCCTGTCTGGCTCGATATCCCTATGGATGTTCAATCTGCATCTATTGACGAAGATCAGCTAGTCCATTTCGATCCAAAAGAATGCGAGTCAGAGAATAAAATCTTTGCTTCATCCTCAGACCTGGATCAAGTACAAGAACTTCTCGAAAAATCAGAACGACCTGTGATCATATGCGGGCAGTGAGTCAGGCTTTCGCATTCATTTGATATCTTTAAGGACTTTGTTGAAACGCACAGAATCCCTGTCGTTGCCCCATTTCTTGGGGTAGGCATACTTCCAACAGATCATGATTACTTTATATGAAGAATCGGGGCGAAGGGAGATCGGCCAGGAAATTTTACCGTGCAAAATGCAGATCTTGTACTCGTGCTCTGAAGTAGTCTCTGTCCGAGCGCTATTGGATATGATGGTAATGTTTTCGCTCGATGAGCTATAACAGTCGTTGTTGATATCGATGCTGTCGAACACCAGAAAAAGATGACACGTATAGATCACTTCGTCCACTCAGATTTAAAGTACTTCCTCGAACAAATGACTATGAGAAAAATCTCATACACTGCTCCCCACCAATGGATCAAGATATCACAGAGCTTGAAGGCGAGGTATCCAGTCGTCCTTCCAGAATACTCGAATGGAAATGGAAAAGTTAATCTCTACCATTTTGTAGATATTCTCTGAAGAAATATTCATAATTCTGTGGTGATATCTGATGCTGGTTCAGCCTTTTATGTTCCCACACAGGGGATGCCAATAATATGAGATAATCGCTATATTACTTCTGGTTGACAAGCAGAGATGGGATTCACTCTTCCCGGGGCTATTGGTGCTTGTATCGCTCATGGAAAAAGGCCAGTCATCTGAATAACATGAGATGGATCATTCCAATTTAACATTCAAGAACTTCAGACAATTATTCATTATAAACTCCCCATAAAGCTTGTTATCTGGAATAATAATGGCTATCTCTCCATCCGAGCTTCACAGGATCGGTTTTTTGAAAAGCGATATATCTGAACTGACAGCGACAGTGGAGTATCATTTCCAGATACAGAGAAGATCGCAAATGCTTATGGAATTCATTTTATGCGAATTAATTCCACAGCTGAAGTTGAAACCGGTATACAAACAATGCTTGAATATGATGGACCTGTTATTTGTGAAGTCATGTGTCTCGAAAATCAGGAGATCATTCCGAGTACTTCTACCTATAAGAGGCCTGATGGAACACTCAATTCTAGACCACTTGAGGATATGTATCCATTTCTTGATCGTGATGAATTCAAATCTAATATGATAATCTCTCCTTTAGAGGAATAATATGAAAATTGCAATACTCTGAGCTACAGGACACATAGCAAAATGACTCATATCTTCATTTTGATCTAAAAAACTATATAAACTCTTTTTATTCTCTCGTTCCCATACGAAGATCGATGAATTTCTTCTTATTCATAATCTCACAGGTACCCCTCTTCCTTATACTGAATTCCCTAATCATCAGTATGATGTCATCATCAACTGTATCGGTATAGGAACACCGTCTATACTCCAAGATTCTCTCTATGAGCAGATCAAAATAACAGAAGAATATGATGATCTTATTCTTACGTACCTCCTCTCTAACCCCGGGTCACGATATATATTTCTCAGTAGTGGCGCTGCCTATAATACAGGATTTACCGAGCCCGTAGATGATTATAGTCAAGCGAAATATCTGCTCAATACACCAGAGCCATCAGAATACTACGGTATTTCGAAACTTTATACCGAGTACAAACATAGATCACTTAATCACTTATTTATTGTTGATATTCGATTATTCTCGTATTTCTCACGGTTTATAGATCTGAGTGCATGATTCATCCTTTCTGACATTATCTGTGCCATAAAGTCTAATACGGTTCTGAAGGTATCGAGTGATCATATGCGGAGAGATTACATCAGTCATATGGAACTGGCCAGTCTTATCGAGTCCTGTATCCATTCACAAGATCATATAAATACAGCTATCGATACTTATTCTCGGTCTCCGATAAGCAAGATAGAGATCCTCGATATTTTCTCTCGGACATATGGATTCAATTATGAACTCATATCATGACCGATTCGCTCTCCGACATGAGGAAAGCCGAATTATTACTCCCAGTCTCATCGAGCAGAACGATACTGATATATTCCAGAACGATCCTCAGCTCAGATCCTCATCGATGAATCTAAAATACTCCTATCTCTTGAATAATCAACTATGTATCATTTCTATTCCTGAAAAACTATTCTTGTTACTGGATCGACTGGCTTCAAATGATCATGGCTTTGCCTCTGGCTCCATTCTCTTGGGGCCAATGTTATTGGTTATTCACTTGCCCCATCTACTGAACCAAATCTTTTTTCAGTACTATCACTTGAAGATCTCATTACACAGATATATGCAGATATCAATGATCTCTCAGTATTGCAGGAAACTTGTAATCTATACAAACCAGAGATTATTTTTCATCTTGCAGCACAACCGCTCGTTCGTGAGAGTTATCGTGATCCAGTTTGGACATTCCAGACCAATGTGATGTGAACTGTAAATGTCCTCGAGGTGATCCGTCAGACAGAGAGTATCAAATGAGCGGTTTTGATCACTACAGATAAGGTCTATGAGAATCTTGAGACGATGCGACCCTATCTCGAAACAGATAGACTCGGTGGATATGATCCATATAGTACGTCTAAGGCTATGGATGAACTTGCTATCACATCCTATGTTCGATCCTTCTTCTCTCATGGTGAGAAGAAGATAGTGTCCGTTCGTGCAGGAAATGTCATCGGAGGAGGTGACTGGTCAGCAGAACGACTCATCCCAGATGTTATTCGAGCCTTTGAGAAATGAGAATCAGTCATAGTTCGTAATCCCGATTCGGTACGCCCATGGCAACACGTACTTGAACCACTTTCAGGATATCTCATGATGGGCGAGAAGATTTTTCAAGATGATAAGTATCTCGGTGCGTATAACTTCGGACCAGATGTCTCTGATACGATGCGAGTCGAAGATATCGTGAAAAAAGCTATAATAACTCTCTGAAAATGAGAATACAATATCCATCAAGATGAGACGATGCATGAGGCAGGACTCCTCCTCCTCGATAATACAAAATCAAAAACCCTTCTCGGCTGGTCTCCGAGATTTGGTGTAGATGAGGCACTCCGTTTGACGCTTGAATGGTATCGAGCATGTGCTGATGGGGAAGATATGCGAGAGTACTCACTCCGAGAAATATCTCAATTCATGTCACGGCAATAATGCATCTTCATGACGGTATCGACATCAGGAGTATTCCATTTTTCTCCTCTTATGATTCGCATACTGGGAGACTTACTCTTCGTGGCGCGACCCATATTCCGAGTGAGATATTTCAACTGAGTGAAGCTATACGAATACTTGATATTTCAGGTTGAACCGTGAGTTCTCTTCCTGAAGACTTTTCTTCACTCGATCTCCTGTCAGCAGTATTTCTCTGAGATAATGATTTTTCTGAATTTCCAAGAGTACTTTCCGAGTGTACATGACTAAAGCTCATATCTTTCAAAAATGGGAAACTGACCCATATTTCTGAAGACGTATTTCCTCCTTCCCTCGAGTGGCTGGTTCTCACGAATAATCCAGATATCACGCGTATTCCAGACTCAATAGGAGAACTGGGGAATCTTCGTAAACTTGCTCTCACTGGTACTGGGATTTCTCATCTTCCTGAAAGCCTGAAAGAATGTAAAAATCTCGAATTTCTCAGGATTGCTGCCTGCCAGTTCACTTATGATTTTCCGAGTTGGATCCAGGATTTTCCGAAGCTTGCTTGGTTTGCTGGAGCAGGAAATCCTATTTCCACTATTCCTTCCATATCGAACACTTTCCCAGAATTCGATGAGAGTGATATCGAGATAGGTGAGTGCATCAACGAGAGTCAGTCGAGTATAGTTTCTCACGCTTATCTCCGATCGATGGGGAAGTCGGTGGTAGTGAAGGTATTCAAAGATACGCTCACGAGTGACGGATTTCCTATCGACGATATGCGAGCGTCCTTCGCTCTTGGACAACATCCGAATATTGTCCATGTGCTTGGAATAGTGAATTCTCGGAATTCACTCATACTCCTATCTGAGCCCATCCCAGAGACCTATACGAAGCTCTGACTTCCTCCGAGTCTCGAGAGCTGTACCCGAGATACCTATTCATTAGAGGTTACCTTCTCACTCCATTTTATAATGACGGTCCTCCAGGATATCTCTTCTGCCTGTGAGCATATACACTCTCTATGAACCTCTCATGGTGATCTCTATGCTCATAATATCCTCGTCGATCTGAGCGGTCATGCTATCCTTTGTGATTTCTGAGCCGCGACATTCTATGATAGAGTTCTTCATCCCGAATACGAACACTATGATCTGCGAGCCCTCGGACATCTCATCGGGGAACTTCTCGAACGAGTAGAGGAGACTGATATATCAGATGGAAGAGTAGAGATTCTCAGTAAAATACGAATAATATGCCTGAGTGAGGAACAAATTTTAGGGTATACATTTAGCGAGGTAGTAAGCCTCCTCAAAAAATACTGAGAAAATCCTACTCTATAATTGTTTCTCAGAGGATACCGTCAGGGGTAAGTTTTTTGTAAACGGGGAGAGAAGCTCCAGTTAAGAAAGTTATAGATAATTCTTCAGCTTTTCTATAGTTGATTCTGCTGTAGTCTAATACCCTCATGCCACCAGCGTCTCGAATTACGATCTGCTCTCCATTTGATCGAAAGAGTACGCCTTGTGGATATTTTTTGGATTCTATCACCATAGTAGTTGCATCTTTCTGCCTTACTCTAAATGGTCATTTTTCATGAGTACCAAATATTTCCAGATTCATCAGCTGATTTCCTTCAGCATCACTCAAAAACCAGTCAATACTACTATCCTGATATTTTGAGAAATGAAATATTCAAAATTCACGAGTTTCAGTTGGCCTATTCCTTGTTCATAACTTCCTGATTCATTCAATAACAGATCCAATAAATGTACGTCCTGACTGAATTCTACTCATAAAATCTTTACCTTGCTTCTCCGAGCTTCAGAGATATTCATAGTAGTAATTGATACCATGATGAGTTTCACTTTTTATTGTTTCTGATAGTGCTGCTGATTTTTCTGTATGGATTATTCCGTTTCTATCAAGAAAATAAAATGTTCAGAAAAAAGAAGACGATTTTTTACTTTTTACGACTACTATATTTTCTCCTACTACTTGTATTTGATACTCGATGAGATCGTTTATTAGGTATTTCTCAGCCTTCACTATAGAGAAATCATCGTTTTAAATACCAGGTTTCACTTATATCGAAAGGATTGACTTGTGGTACTTCATGAACTCAAACCAAGTATGGTCAAAACGATGTAACTTCCTCCTTTCGAAAAATAGCTACTCTTTCCTTATTCTCGTTATGCATGAGATACCAATAGCCTCACTTTCATCTATAAAACCCACTGAGATATCCTCGGGATCATCATACGGGTATAAGATTTATATCTATTCATTCACCACTATGGAGTTCTATAATAGAGGTACTAATATCTCATTCTTTCAACTCTTTTCATACCGTATATCATGATTCCGGTGTATTTTTGCGAAAAGTGAGCTGAGGTTTAAATGAATCATCCTTCTTATCGAGTTCCCACCAACCATTCATTTGTGGATATACTAATCCACTACCTCATCCTATCCAAACTGGTATTTTTTCTACTTCTATTATTGCTCAATTATTGAGAACGATAGTACCTGAGGTGATAGTTGCGCCGTCTACTATATCATCATCAAAATGTATGACTTTGGATTATACGGGTCCGAGATTAGCTATAACACCCTGAGTGAATCATGTGATTTCCATGATTGGATCGCTTGGGCCTCCTTCGGGGAGAGATACTTCCGGAGAATCTGGTGGGGTTGGAGGGGTCGTATTACTTGGACTCATTTTTAATACATTATATGTTACTCTGCCAATGTTTCAAGTGCTCTTCTTTTTGTTCTTCACCTAACTACTTGCTCTGCGAATTTCTGAAGGAATGGTACGGGTTTCATATCGATAGAGCTTGGAGTTCGAAGTCCTATGGTATCTGTATTTCCAGTAAGGTTCTCGATACGAGGGTTTCTCTGGTAGTGTACTCCACTTTCAGAGTAGAACCGAAACATTGGTCGGAATCCTTCCGGATATTCTATATCAGTTTGTATACGGAATACATGAAACGTCGCAGGATCATTGTCTATCCAGAAATTTCAACCATGAGATTTTTCTCATTCATGTACGATTACTTCTCGAAAGTTTTCACTTCCCACGTCTTTGATAATCTCATCAGAGAATGTCATATTTCGGCTCTTTCGATATGAATATCTTTTTCATTCTTTAATAGAGAGGAGTATAGTTTTAAGCACTCCTGGACGAAAAGAATACTCTTGATTTCAGTGGAAATTCCTACTGAATACTTTTTTTGCATAATCAGCTGCTTCAAGTTCTTCTTTATTCCACTTCTCTGATCATCCTTTCCCTGTAAATCTATCGAATTTCTTTCCCGGACTCAGAAATGTATCTATCGCATAATTCATCCAGTGTTTGATAGTTCCACTATTGACTCATTCGATGGCTGGGAGACAGAGTTCAAACTCTCCATCTGTGTTGATTCAGATTACTCCGCTTTCTTCGACAGCTTCTCTAAGAGAATCAGTTGCTAGGTCCGAACGGAGGGCTCATCCTGCGGTTGTCGTTCGCATATCCCAAGCATGTGGAAATCCAGTACGACCACGATGTACGGTAGGGATATGCGTATGGGTTTCACCTCTCGCATTGGTAGAGTCTACTATATCGATAGTCCCCACTGACATACGGAGTAGTTTCAGATTTTTATATTTTTCATTGAGTGGCTTCCCTGCGAGTACGACTACATTTCATTTTCTGAGCTCAAGTCAGTTGAGTATAGTAACATCGTTTCAAAACAGCTCTACTCATTCGACTCCATCAAGCTCTTTTAGATTTACACAAACCACATCAGGAAGAAGATCGAACTCGATGACTCCACTTGATGAAGGGGTAAACTCTCACTTCTCACCTACTTTTTGTTCACGAGGGACGTATACTCCATAGAGATTATCTTCATTTTTCTCGTGATTTATAAATCCTTCTTTTATTCCGCGAAGTCGTTCATATTCTGTCGTATCGAGAATATCAGAGAATTTAAATAATTCATCTATTCGTGCTGATTCCATAAGTTTTAAAATTATTGATATTATTATTATAATAATTAAAATTAATAAGTCAATATCTGTATTGTTGCAGAATCAAGTTTACATTTACATTTCATTAGAGTGTGGGCATAAGATAGGGGAAAGACTTCTTAAAATATTGTAGTTTTTCTTTCGGGGTTGCTCCATTCATTCAGAGTCAATAGTGCTTCTT
>JANNCQ010000027.1:0-9945 GCA_031386685.1 Candidatus Altimarinota bacterium
TCCGTAGGAGTGCACCAGGAGGAGATGATAAAGAAATATATTGATGATCAGTGACAATAATTCCTAGAAGGAGAATAGATACTTCGTGTATACGAGAACGGGCAAGCCCCATGCCTTTAGGCTGGGGTAGCCTTTACTGAAACAAGAGTTTCTTGTATGGTTCAGCCCTATTTTGAAGTGAAGATGATGATTTAGAGTTCAAAGAGGTTATGAATTATTTGAACCTATAGCAGAGAAGAATCTTAGTGATTTGATAGCTTTTTTAGAATTATTTGCTAAAAAAAACTTGTTTGTTGACTCGTTCACGAGATGTGAGAACAAGTAATAAGACTTGTAAATGGAGAATCCGTTCTTTTGACTCAATCTAATTGTAATATGCAAGAAAATAATTCTGCTTGTGGACATCCAGAAATATCAGGATTAGCTCAGGCGGTTTTTATTGCTGAAAGATTCCTTTGAAGTTTTCGTTTTCACCGCTGATTTCATTTTCTTCATAAAATTATAGAACTTGATACGCATATCTGACAATCAGAGCAAAATAAAAGATTCAGTAGAGCTCGTATAATAGCTGATCAAGAAGAAATATCTTCAAAAATACAGTCATACATACAAGAATTAGTTATAGCATTACGACAAAAAGAAGTCAGCTTATTAGATAGTCCAGTAGCTGCATAATTATCTTTTCTTCCTCGCACTGATAAGCTCATCTCGTATCTCAGCGGCGCGCTCAAAGTCGAGATTCTTGTTTTCTGTCATATCGACGATAGGAGATATCTTGCTTTGTGCCTCTAAGGGCAGCAGGATTTCTCTTTTCATTTCACTTTATTCGAAATGACGGGGCATACCCGAAATGACGGAGATGCTACTCTTCATGTCGACGATAGGAGATATTTTGCTCGCTTATTCGACTTCAGACAAGAGATCTTCCCACTCAGGATTCAGAGATTCTATGAGATCTATTTTTCGTTCACGCCTCATATCTTTGATCACCTTTTCTCTTTCTATTGCTCAGATTGGAGATTCTCCAGACTCAAAGTAGACAAGTTTGATGCAGTTGTATTTTGCCGTAAAAGATTTTGGGTTGAGCTTTGTCCTATGTTCCTCGATCCTTCGTCTGAGGTTATTCGTCATGCCAGTATAGAATACAGTGTATGATGGATTCGTAAGTATATATATAAAATAGAGTTTCATAATATTTACCAAGAAAATAAACAGGATTTCTTACTGTACTGGGAATGAAAGTATTTTATTCTTACAGAGTAGGATTTCTCATTTCGTTTCACTTCATTCGAAATGACGGAGCATACCTGAAATGGCGGAGCATACCCGAAATGGCGGAGACGGTACCCGTCATATCGACGATAGGAGATATCTTGCTCTTGTGTATTCAGAGAGGAGCAGGATTTCTCATTTCGTTTCACTTCATTCGAAATGACGGAGCATGCCCGAAATGATAGAGCATTGTCTAAAGAGCAAGAGTGAGAATACTACCTTCTCTTCCTCGCACTGATAAGTTCATCTCTTATCTCAGCGGCGCGCTCAAAGTCGAGATTCGCACTCGCGACGTCCATCTCGAGTTCGAGACGCTTGATATAGACTCAGATATTTGCGATATGACCTGCGTCGAAGGTATCTTTCTTCTTCGAAGGTATACCGATCTCCTTGATCGATGAGATGATGGTGCGCGGAGTGATACTATGTTCTATGTTGTAGGCTATCTGTACTTCACGACGTCGCATCGTCTCTTCGATCGCTTCGGTCATCGCGATCGACATCTTCTGTCCATGAGAGTACATGATGACATGACCATTCACATTTCGTGCGGCACGTCCGATGATCTGGAGGAGAGAGGTCTTGGACCGGAGAAATCCGATTTTTTCTGCATCGAGTATCCCGATAAATGAGGTCTCAGGAAGGTCGAGTCCTTCTCGCAATAGGTTTACTCAGACCACGACATCGATGACTCCCATACGAAAATCTCGGAGTATCTCGAGTCGCTCGAGGGTCTCGATCTCTGAGTGGAGGTAGCGGACTTTCATGCCATTTTCTGAGAGATATTGTGCGAGGTCTTCGCTTGATTTTTTCGTGATGGTCGTGATGATCGATCGCTCACCACGAGATATCGCCTGAGTGATATTGCGCATGAGAGAGTCGACCATATATTCCATATCTTCGATCGCGATCGGAGGATCGATGAGTCCTGTAGGGCGGATGATCTGCTCGGCGATGATCGAGTCCTGAGCATATTCGTACTTGCCAGGAGTCGCTGATACGAAGATCGTCTGTCCACTTTTTTTCTCGAATTCATCGAATTTGAGGGGGCGATTCTCGAGGGCAGAGGGGAGCCTGAAACCATAATTGACGAGATTCTCTTTACGTGCGCGATCTCAGGCGTACATCCCACCAATCTGAGGGATCGTCATATGTGACTCATCCACGAACATGAGGTAGTCCTTCGGGAAGAAGTCGAGGAGTGTCGAAGGCGCATCTCCGGGATTTCGATTCGAGAGATACATCGAGTAGTTCTCGATCCCATTCACGAATCCGACTTCGGTCAGCATCTCCATATCATACTCGACTCGCATCTGTATACGCTCTGCCTCGACGAGTTTACCAGCATTTTTGAAGTATTCGACTTGACTTTCCATCTCGGCCTTGATCCTCGGTATGACCTCTTCGATGATCGACTTGCTCGTCACAAAGTGCTTAGCTGGAAATACGACGATCTCTTCCCGATATTCGAATACCTGATGTGTGAGGTATTCGGTCCGAGCGATACGTTCGAGGGTATCGCCGAAAAATTCGAGCCGATAAATCTCTTCGCTCGAGCTTGGCCATATCTCGAGAGTATCCCCGAGGACATGGAACATTCCTGGCTTGAAGTCCGCAGTCGATCGTTTGAACTGGAGATTCACGAGCGCGGCAAGTATCGCTTCGAGAGGATAGTCTTCGCCTACCTTGAATCGCAAGCATTGTTTCTCATATTCATCCGCCTCACCGATACCGTAGATACATGATACGGATGCGACGATGATGACATCTTTGCGCGTGAGGAGACTCTCAGTCGCTGCATGTCGGAGACGATCGATCTCTTCATTGATCGTCGCTTCTTTCTCGATATAGGCACCACTTTTGACTACGAATGCCTCAGGCTGGTAGTAGTCGTAGTAGGAGACGAAATAGTGGACGGCATTATCAGGAAAAAATTCCTTGAACTCCTGAGCAAGCTGAGCTGCGAGTGTCTTATTGTGTGCGAGGATCAGAGCAGGACGCTGGAGTCTCGATATGATATTCGCCATCGTGAAGGTCTTCCCAGATCCTGTCACACCGAGGAGTGTCTGAAACTGATGACCCGCATCGAGAGATTCGAGGAGCTTCGCTATCGCTTCTGGCTGATCTCCAGTGGGTGAATATGGGGAATTGAGTCGGAAGACAGACATGGATAATTAAATAATGATAAAACTAGTATAGCAAAATGTCTTCTTCTTCCAAAGATTTCTTTTGACCGACGTCTTTTTCTCCTTATACTCCAAAAGAATTTTCTCTTTTCTTTATGACAGCATTTACTCAAAAAGGTTTTACAATCATTGAATTTTCGGTGATTATCGTGATCATTGGGATTCTTGCTGCAGCACTATTTCCAAATTATAATGCATCCCAACAAAAATCTCGAGATGTCGCACGAGTGACAAGCACAGATACGCTAGCTAAATCTCTTTCAGTGTATTTTCTCGATAAAGAGAAATACCCAAGTGCAGTTGCTGGATGTATACCAGATGCAATTATAAATAAGTACAATGATGGGAAATCAATACTTGATAGAGTTCCTACTCATGATAATGGTTGTGGTCCGAATGGAAACTACTGATACGGAACATGAGGTAATATTGCCGCTACAGGAGCTGGTTTAGATGAATTTATTATTCTCACCCGTCTTGAATTCCCAAACATAGGGAATTTTACGGATACTCTTGTCGCTGTAGGCTGACTTACTGGAACACTTACTGCTACTGGGTTCACAAATGCATTTAATAACCGCATCAGAACTTCCGGAAACTGGTTGATAAAGATGAATTAATCACTATCCTTAGCTTATTTCTCGAAGTACCTTTTCTGCGTGTCCCGTCGCTTTCACATTCCTCCATTCCTTTAGGATTTTTCATGTGCTATCGAGGAGAAATGTCGAACGGATGACCCCTATGTATACTTTCCCATAGTTTTTCTTCTCTCCGATGACTCCAAACTCCTCATGGAGGCTTCCATCAGTATCAGAAATAAGCTCGATCCCGAGATGACAAGAACTCGTGAACTTCTCATGACTCGCTTCACTATCCTTGGATACTCCGATAATCTGGATTCCGAGTTTTGCGAAATCATTTTTGAGTCGAGTAAAATCTTGAGCCTCGAGAGTACACCCGGGAGTATTATCTTTCGGGTAGAAGTAGAGGAGAGTTCGAGGAGACTTTGGCAGTATTTCCTGAAGTAAGATGGGGAGCATCGCTCTTTTTGGGTTAGTCATGAAATGAAAGTATTAAGAGGAGAGAATGAAGATATTCTTGCACCAATATAATATCTCGAGTTCTATGTATATCAAGTTTCTGAAGAAATTCAATACATTTCTCTACGGAGATCCTATTTTTTCTTACCATCATGCCGATCATGTTTTCATGATTTCATTTTCATGATTCGAGACAAATGATGAAGTCTACAAATTCACGAGATCTTAAGAGGACAAAACCAATACTTGGACTCATATATGCTCATATGAGGATATGTACTCATGGAGGATACTCTATATCTCATCAAATAAGTGGCGATATCCCATCGAGCTGAGCCATAACCTCCATAAAATTATTCAGATCGACTCATCCATCGACCATAAAGAGTCCGTTAGGAGGTCATTCTTCTACTTTTTTTTTGGCTCTTTGATATTTTTTTACTATGGTCATCGCATGCGATAGAGACTTTCTCATACTCTGTCGTGCTCATCTGTAGAGAGGGGGTTCAGGAAGTAGCATTACTTTGGGTTTTGCCTTTCTTTCTTTTACTAAATTTTCTCGAATTCTTTGTAACATTTTCTCATCGAATTTTATGAGGGGTTGTCCTTTTAAGTTCTCATCTTGTAAACGGAACTCTATTTCAACTAGGCTATAAAAAGAGTGATCTTCAAGAAGAGTCATTACAGCAATTTTTATTTCGGGAGGTATATTCGAGCTCTCAGAGTCAAGATATGCCATATCGTGAGCATAACGACGCTTTCTTCTTTCGACTACATATTCGAGAATATCCCGAATGATCGATATATCGTGTTCTATGAGAAAATCTATGAGATCTCTATTCCTTCTTGGTTGTCGAGATTCTCTCTTCTCCATTTTCATCCGATCCCATGAACTTGGATCTTCAGCGTGAAATCCCTCAAAAATACTCCCAAAACTCTCACCGTCTCACGCATGTAATCAAATACTATCCATAAATGTATTATAGATAGTATTTTTATTTTCTCAAATTTTTTTCTCCGAGAGAATAAAAAAGATTTTTATTCTTCTTTTGGTGACGGCTTTAACTCTGTTTTTTTAAATCAGATTTTTTTGATGATCCCATTTCCATTCTCATCCGTTATATACTCTATAATAATAGTACTCGCATCATCTCATTTACGTTCGAATGCTGCACGAAGTTTTTCAGCATAATCTCTTCCGAGACGATGTCCGAAAATAAAGAGGATATCCTCTTTTATTTTTTCAATATAATTTTTTCCTGATTGCGAAAGTGGTATTTTGAATACTCCTTCCTTCCTTTCGAATGGGCGAAGATGAGCAAATATTCGTTTCTCACTTTCTCTTGCTTGTGTGAGAATGGTAGATTCTCTCTTTCTCTGGAGATATGTATTCTTGAGATCTTTCAGGTCTTCACGAGTCATGAATGCTATCGCCTCGATAGTGCTTCCACTTGGGTCTGCCTCTATCATCTCTGCTATGAGATAGGGGTAGATCGAGGGTGATGAATTATGACCTTTCATATGATTTATCTTGGGTTGATAGCTCCATTTGTGGCTGCATCTATTACAGCAGCCCTATTTCCATTTAACACTCCTAGGTTACGGGTTGCTTGACTTATACTCCCTACACGAGTCGATGGTCAAGATCATGGCCTTTCTCATTGAGTGATACCAGCAGCTGTTGCTCTCTCTTTTACTTGCATTTCAGCTACACTTATACTCATGGTATCATTAAGGCTTTGTTCGACGCGTTTTCTTCATTCAGGAGTGATACTGGTAATTCAGAGGACAGTTGCAAAAGCATCTATTTGTCATGCCTGTGCTCTTCTAAGAGCATCATTGAGAGACTGGATAGTTTGAGCAAATCCTTCAGAATACACTCTTCAAGAGAATTGTTGCATTTTTCTATTGATAGCGTCATCTACATCTGGATGACGTGAAGCTTCAAGTGCAAGCTTTATTGTTGCGAGAGCTTTTGGAAGCGCTTCAGCATCAATTACTTTTAAAACTGCCTGAGGTCTATTTAAACTATCAAGTATTCTTTGACCATTTTCATTTGTTAATGGATCAATTCTGAATGGTCATTCTACTGAATTAATTGCCATACTTTTAAAAGTTAATTATTAAATTTGTATTTGCTCGTTCTTCTTTCTCGAGAAATTCGTTTCCTATTTTTGAGATCTGATGGATATGTTTTTTCTTGAGATCTTCTACTGCTCGAAAATAGTTTTCTAACAGATCTTTTTTTCTCAGAAGACTCTCATCATCCATCTCATGGAGCTCTAGATATATCGCTTCCTTTTTACTGCTTTCAGTGATAGTGAATATCTCTGCAAGTACTATTACAATCTCTGTAATATAGGCATCCCGTATATGTGGGTCGCTAAAATATGAATCCATATGAAAAAGTGGTTATATACCTATATAACCACAATCTTCTTTTTTTGTCAAAAAATTAATATTATTTTCCTCATAGGAAAAGTCTGTAGATGAACTGAGATTATACTCCTGATTCTCCGACTTCAAGTTCATCTTTGAGTCCGAGTACACGTGCCAGAGCCTCTACATTCTCTTCTGAGGCTGCTTTATATGCTTCGAAGAGGTGTTTTGCTTCTTCACTGAATACTATTGAGCTATTCGTACCATCGAGCATACTGAGCCCATAGATTATCTCTCACCTGAGTCGATCCTGTCATGGTTTATTGAGTCTTTTATTGAGATTCTCGATCGCTCTGTTCACGACCGTGACATCGAGCATTCTCTGTATTTCAGGAGCTGCATGTGTATTGAGGTTTTCCGGTGATGTATTGGTTCAGTCAAACATATTTATATTAGTAATTGAGTATGATAGAATTTTTCAGGACGACCCGTTCTTCATTTTCGAGGAAGAGATGTTCCATATGGAGAAGTCGATAGAAGTATGATTTATTGATCTCAGCTGCCTGATCGAAATAATTTTCTATATCATCTTTCTTTTTGAGGAGGCTTTCGTCGTCGAGTCGAGCGAGTCCACCCATTATTTTTTCGCGTTTGCTCTCATCACCGATCTCGAAAATCTGTAAAATAATCTCGGTAATACCGACGATAAAGTTTTTGCGAGCATCTTCGGTGAAGAGGGGTTCCATGAAGTTATAACGAAGTGAAGTACAAGAAGAGCTTATCATATGCGATTTTCATTGTCAAAAAACTCCCCTTACATATCGATGAAATATACTCATAAATATATTATTAGCACGTAAACTAAAGATGTGCTAAAAATCTTTTGACAGGAGAAAAAAATACGATAAAATGTTTCCAATCCAATATGGAGAATATTTCTTAATCATTATCATATATGTGAAAAATCATCGGTATCGATCTCGGAACTACGAACTCATGTGTCGCCTTCATGGAAGGAGGACAAGCAAAAGTCATCCCCAATGCAGAAGGAGGACGTACGACTCCTTCAGTCGTCGCTTCGAAGAAGGGTGAGACGATCGTCGGTATGCCGGCTCGCCGTCAAGCCGTCACCAATCCAGCCAATACTATCTACTCTGCAAAGCGATTCATCGGACGCAAGTTCTCTGAAGTGACGGAGGAGCTCAAGACTGTCCCATTTAAGGTGACAAAAGGATCTGATGGTGGATGTATGATCGAATGGAATGGAACACCAGTACGCCCAGAAGAGATCTCAGCAAAAGTCCTCGAAAAGCTCAAGGAAGATGCAGAGAAATTCCTCGGACAGAAGATCACCGAAGCGGTCATCACCGTTCCTGCCTACTTCAATGACTCTGAGCGCCAAGCGACGATCAATGCGGGGAAGATAGCAGGACTCGATGTCAAACGTATCGTCAATGAACCGACAGCAGCAGCACTCGCCTATGGAGCAGATAAAAACAAAGACCAGAAGATCGCCGTATACGACTTCGGTGGTGGAACATTCGATATCTCGATCCTCGAGATAGGAAGCGAAGGAACCTTCGAAGTGCTCGCAACCAATGGAGATACCCATCTCGGTGGTGATGACTTCGATCAGGCAATATTCGAATATGTGATGTCTGAGTTCCAGAAAGAGACAGGCATCGATCTCCGCAAGGATGCTATGGCAGTCCAGCGTGTGCGATCAGCTTCAGAAAAGGCGAAGATCGAGCTCTCGTCTTCGACAGAGACTGAGATCAATGAGCCATTCATCGCGATGAACGACGGAGTGCCTTCGAATCTTCTCGTGAAAGTCTCACGAGCGAAGTTCGAAGAGCTCATCGCCCCACTCGTCGAGAAGTCTATGGAGCCATGCCGAAAGGTCATGAAAGATGCTGGACTCCAGGCAGATCAGATCCATGAAGTCATCCTCGTCGGAGGGTCGACTCGTGTCCCGATGATCAAGTCGAAGGTCGAACAATTCTTCAAGAAAAAGCCCAATGAAACCGTAAACCCTGATGAAGCGGTCGCACTCGGTGCAGCGATCCAAGCAGGTATCATCCAAGGAGATGTGAAGGATGTCCTCCTCCTCGATGTGACTCCACTCTCACTCGGTATCGAGACTCTCGGAGGTGTCATGACTCGTATGATCGAGCGTAATACGACGATCCCGACAAGCAAATCCCAGGTCTACTCGACTGCGGCAGATAGCCAAGACTCTGTAGAGATCCATATCCTTCAGGGTGAGCGCGAGATGGCAGGGGACAATAAATCTCTCGGAAGATTCGTCCTCTCAGGGATCGCCCCAGCTCCTCGTGGTATCCCACAGATCGAAGTCATCCTCGATATCGATGCCTCTGGAGTCCTCCATGTGACTGCGAAAGATAAGGGTACAGGGAAGGAGCAGAAGATCACCGTCCAGGGAAGCACGGGTATGAGCGACGACGAAGTCGAGAAGCTCATCAAGGAAGCAGAAGCTAACCGTGAAGCGGATAAGAAGAAAAAAGAATCGATCGAAGCTCGCAATCATGCCGACTCGCTCGTCTACCAGTCTGAGAAGACCCTCGAAGAGAGCAAAGGAAAGTATGAAGAAGCTGATGGGACAGAAGCAAAAGCAAAGCTCGAAGAGCTGAAGACAGTCCTCGCGAATGCTGAATCTGATAAAGATACTCTCGAATCTGCGACGAAGGCACTCTCTGATGTCATGATGAAGATCGGACAGGCCATCTACTCTCATGCAGGAGATCCCGAGAAGAAAGATGAAGAGAAGAAAAATGATGATGGAAGTGTCGAGGCGGATGTCGAAGAGACGAAGTAATTGCTTATCTAAAAAATCCCCCATTCGAAAGAATGGGGATTTTTGCATTTAGAAAATAAATATGTTATAATTAAATATATTTATTATTTGGCAAATATTGTATTGTTGCAGAATCAAGTTTACATTTACATTTCATTAGAGTGTGGGCATAAGATAGGGGAAAGACTTCTTAAAATATTGTAGTTTTTCTTTCGGGGTTGCTCCATTCATTCAGAGTCAATAGTGCTTCTTT
>JANNCQ010000030.1:0-10543 GCA_031386685.1 Candidatus Altimarinota bacterium
TATACGCATATCCTTTCTCTCTCACAATCAAAAATACACTCTTAGCAGAGTGTATTTTCTGTGATTGTTCGTTCGAAAGGCAACGGCATGATTCATCCCCAGCCTTAAAAGGCGTGGGGTTTTCTCAAAGTTGTTATAAAAGCGAAAATCCCTGTGTGAATAGTATACAAAGTAGATGGAACTCCGGATGAAGCTGCCATAATACAACAAAAAACTACAGAAAAACTCTTGAATATAGTTTGGTGAAACGGCATACACGTATCTTGTAGAAATATATTTGATAGATGATACTGTATAGTAAGTACCGATGGCCTTACATCAGTTGCATCGCCATTGATTCCATACCAGAGAGAAATTATCAAGCTTTACCTTGACAGTAGTGACACTATCCCCCATTTTGAAAGACTTGCTCACTCATATAGTGACCAGTACTTTGTCGAAACCGA
This sequence comes from Candidatus Altimarinota bacterium, assembly GCA_031386685.1. Taxonomy (GTDB): domain Bacteria; phylum Patescibacteriota; class Gracilibacteria; order BD1-5; family UBA2023; genus JAGOMW01. Next base: position 447 of record JANNCQ010000030.1, read on the forward strand.
ACCATTTGCTACTTGTCCTATGAGTTCTTATTGGGCACAAAACCATGCTTCCATTAGCCCGAGCGGATCTCAAATTATTTTTCGAAGTACTTGGGGACCAAACTGTTTTGCAGAAGATTATATACTCCAGTGGTCAAATGCTACTGGATCGGTTATTCCCACTATTACTCTTTCTGCATCTCCTACATCTGTAGCCTATAATGGAACGAGTGTTCTTACTTGGTCTTCTACTGGAGCTACGAGTTGTACAACAAACTGGGGATCTACCGCTACTGGAGGAAGTTTTACGACTCCAGCACTCATGACCAATACGACATACAATCTATCTTGTACATGAGCATGAGGAACGGCAAGTGGCAGTGTAACGGTAACGGTAGTAGCAGATCCAAATCCAATACTTATGGGTATAGCCCCAAATACTGCTCTTGATCTACAGCCATATAAAAGTTATGATTGTTTAAACCTTTTATGACATGAAAAATGTTCCTCTCGCTCTGATTATTCTCGATTTACCTATGATAGTGAGCAACACAAGATGCTTTTCTTCTGAGGTGGTCATGGAAGTTCATCCACTTTTATGGATAATGTTGATACGCTCTCGCTCTTATCCGGATCTACACTTGATTGGGTTGAAGATTATCCGACGACACCATGTTCAGAAATGCTTCCTTCAAATATGGCAACTCTTAATCTAAGCGCCTATCCAGGGGATGGAGGAGATGGAAGATGGATTTCTACTAACCATCCATACGCACGACATACGTATGACAATCTCGTATATCATCCTGGGGTAAAGCACCTCATACTCCTGGCTCAAGCCAATGGTGGTGGTTGATGTGTTCGTACACATACTGAATTCAGTACCGTTACCTTTGCCAATGGCGATCCCATCGATCCCTTCTATCTCAAAACAAAAACCGCACAATACGATACTCATAATAAGCTATGGTCTTTTGACACTACAATTAATCCATGGAATGTCTATTCAGCCTCTGAATATGATCCAATTTCCAATAAAATAGTCATACTTCATGCGACTGGTCTCTGGCTCTATGATGTAAATACTCGATCATGATCACTCATACTCACTCAGGCTCAACTTCCTTCAGGAATGTACGCTTGGCAAAATCTCATTTACTATCCGCCAACAGATAAGTTTTATTATATAGAACCAGAAGAAGGTCCAAGTGTTCAAGTTTTTGAAGTTACGATTAATAGAACCAATGTCGCACTCTCTTCCGTAGTAGAAGTTACTGGAATGACAAATATTCCTTCGGCCATTGTATGAAAAGAGCTTGGTTGGGCATATGATTCGAATAATCAAGAGATCGGATGAGGTATAGTAAATTGAGTATTTCATAGCTATGATCCAATTCATAAATCATGGACAGGGATTATCATGCAAACGAGTAGTGCTTCATGAAATAGTATATGATCAATGAACTTCCACGCGCTTGATTATGATCCATTGAATAACGTATATATATTCCAATCAAGTGCATCGCCCAGCTATCAAGCAAGAACATGGGCATACCGACCACCCCATATCCCACGTGTAGCCACTCTTGAACTTGTAGCCCAAGATGGCATGAGTGAAACTCAGCCAATTCCAAATGACTGGTGATTGCATGAGCCGAGAATCACCAGTCATGCTGATGGTACTACGAGGTTCGTATATTTACGACGTGACCCAAGTAACCAGGTAAATTGGTGACTCATGTCAAGGGATCCACATGCTCAATCATGGACACAAGAAGCATCAGGATTATCTCAAGATGACGTGACTCTGATGAGGAATCCAGTCACAGATCAAGCCTATGTTGTATCATGGCCAAATTCTCAACCAACTGTGTATGGTTCACCGTCATACTCATGATTTACCATTCCATGAACGTGGCAGAACTTAAATCAAAACGCTCGGCATTATGGAAATACTGGTATCGGGACCGATGGATCTCTTTGTATAAAAGAATCTATAGAGCTCAGTGATCCCATCCCTACGAAGCTCACCCAAACAAGGTATGCCTGTGGTAAGAATAATAGCGGTTCATGGTTATGGAATATGCCTATTACTATGGATATATGATTACGAAGAGCTTATGACTATATATTTCCGGGGTGATTTGGAGATCCGACTCAAATCGTTGGCATAGCACAGCTCGATCTTTATAAGACAGCTGCCGGAATTCCTTTACTCAATAATCTTCAGGGAAATTATGTATTCAATGGTATGAGTACCTATACCTCGAGCGTATCAAGTGGTGCAAATTGGAACTTAGTAAGCTCAGTAGCCCCTAGAAATATATCTAGTGGTGCTACTATAGCCCCTATTCTCAGGCAGTCAGATGCATTTATCGATCACACAAATCGAATGATATCAACATATTTCCTCAATGATCCAAGTAATCCTTTGGATACAGGATTATACATTATAGGAAAAAATAGTAATAATATTGAGATTTTCGGCAATAAACTCGCGGAGCTTCCGCAGTATGGCTATACACGCATATTTGAAGATGCGAGAAACCGTCTTTGGTTACTCTGGACCAATCTCGGTAGCCAGATGACTCAAGTCAAACTCTACCAGGTTTCTATTCAAGGCTCAGGAGCTCTCCTTACCAATATGACTGATCTCTCTAGTCAATTCTCACCCTATGCTATTCAAGGTTCTCCATTTATTGCGACACCACGTGGTGGACAGAGCATAGAAAATGAACTGCACGGATTTATGGTGGCTTGTGATGGGGTCTTCTCGAACTCGAGTCTCGCCTCTTGTTATCCATCTGGATCAAATAAGCAACGCCTCTTGTATTTTAAGATACTACTTCCAGAGTAATATCTATTGTGATCTCACTCGGTTCTTTGAGGAATAAGCATAGGGTCTTCCCCAGTTGACGGTATTTACTTACCTGATATACTGGCACTATGGAGACAAAAAACCTCTATCGAAAAAAATCCCGAATTTGAAACAAGAAAACAAGAGAAATTATCAAGTACTTTTCACTGGATTTACCCTCTTCAAAAACACATGAAATTATTGGCTTAAATCCAAAAACAGTAGATGATTGGTATCTCTATATTCGTAAGTGTATCTTTGAGAATCAAGAAACTGAGAAAGCAGAGGTATGGAGTGGTACTATGGAAATAGATGAATCATATTTCTGACCTACTCGAGTTAGATGAAAGAGATGAAGATGAGCTGGAATGATGACAATCGTATTTGGGCTTCTTAAACGAAATGGGAAGGTATATACGGAAATAGTTTCAGGTGTAAAAAAGAAGACTCTACTGCCTATAATCAGATGAAAGGTAAAAATAGAAGATACAGAGATCAATAGTGATGGATGGTGAGCGTATGACGGACTCGTAGATATTGGATACGAAAAACACTACCGAGTTCATCATGGAGCTAATGAATTCGCCAGATGAAACCAACATATTAATTGAATCGAATCATTTTGGAGCTTCACAAAAAGAAGACTCTCAAGATTCAACTGAATCAAGAAAGCCTACTTTTATTATTATTTGAAAGAATCTGAATTTAGATATAATTGTCGTATAAACGGAAAAAATATCTACAAGGAAATTTTAAAATTTCTCCGAAAAACTAACCGATAACTGGGGAAGACCCCTATTTAAAAATCGATTCAAAAACACTTAGGATTAAGACATCAAAAATATTGACTCTATAAAATATTTCATAAAGATAAATATTATAGAGATCATTCTATTCAATCAAAAAGAGATCGAATTTATAAAAAATCTATTCTATATCCACCATCACCTCATTCCTCCGAAGCGGTGGAAAGCTGAATGGGGGATTGTATTGGGCTGATATTATTTCTCCTTTTATCTTGTATCCATCACGAGTGAGAAACTCTCTGAGGAGTTTTTTCTCGTCTTCGACTCTCATCTCCGTCGCATACCAACTATACCTCAGTACGGCTCTTCTGGAGTTGCTTACTTTCTTAAAGCGAACATTTGCATTATCTGGTTTTGGGAGGGTTTCGAGCGTATACTCGCTCGGCATCGTAAATGCGACCATTCGTTTTCCAGAATTCAAAAGACTGTCCATAACCGGTACAGTCATAGCTATACTTTCGGATGTTTTCGCGGTATCCATGACCGGTGCGGTCATAGCGACCTGAGCCTTCGACGTATTCCCTCCAAATATATATCCAGCGAGCTGGCGAAATCCACTCTTCAATGCCGTACGCATATCTCACTCGACTTCGACTTCTGCGACGATATAGCTCGCATACTCACGGATCTCATATCCTTCTCGTTTCTCGATAAGAGTGTATTTTGGTTCTTCAATGCCACGGATCGCGAGGAATGTCCCTATGATCCAGACGATGAGGGCGATGGCGAGGATGATGAGAAAAATGTACATATTCCGATGGTATACGAATCGAGAAAAAGTGCAAAGAAAAATCCCTGACGAATCAGGGATTGTGAGAATTCTACTGATATACTCTCACATGATCTCCGACATCGAGGAGCAATATATTTCCATCGCCTCTATCGCGTAATATAATCCTAATATCATCATCGACGGTGATGGAACGAATTCGTGGATCAGATTCACGAAGTGGATGATTTCTGAGACTTTTATGGTATGGGAGGATACTATACATCTCCAGAGTGAGAAAGACATTTTCTCTTAGTTCTGGACTGAGGAGATTCATTCCTTCACGAAATCTCGGTGATTGTTCGATCGAATTTTTTCCCATACTAGCGATATGAAGATCTGAGTGCTTCGAGGCTATCGAATTTTTCAGTAGCTATTTTTCCACTCTCGATGTCATGAAGCATATCTGAATAATACGCATACTGAGCATCAGATATTTCAGGCTCTATCTTCCCTCCATATTGCATCGTGTTGCGAAGAGAAAATGAGAGAAATGTCGTGAAGTCCATGTGGTTGGATCTGGCAAATTCCTCTGCTCGACGCTTGAGATCAGAGTCGAGTCGGACAGTCGTCGTGACTTTGGATGATTTTTTCTTTTCCTGTTTCTGTCATTGCGAAGTATGAAGCAATCCAGGGGTTTTGAGAGTTTGTGTAGACATATAAGAGAATACGATGTATGTCTCTAGTATATCAAAATATGGAAAAATTCAAAAAAAATCCCACCGAAGTGAGGTGGGATTTTTCTTATAGGCTAAATTCAACCTGTACTGGAACGTGGTCACTTATTCCTATCCATTCGTCATAATTTCATATAGAAAAATCTTTAACTTTTGAATAAAAGTTTCATGAAGCAAAGCAATAATCAATATGATATGGTTTATTTTTGTTTCTTTGTAGAAAAAAAGTTGGGTGTGATTCTTCTCCTTGTTTCTGATCCAGGAATTTATGGTAAATACTATGAATATTTTTTTCAGACAATTTATCAACAACATCCGAATGATTTCATACTCTATGTTTTTTATCCCAGATCTTGTTACTATTAAAATCTCATATAAGAATTATATTCTCATTACTTAAAATGCTTTCATAGTATGAAATTGCTTTCCAGATCTGTTCAATGTATTGATTATCTTTATCTTCTCTATTATTTGCCCAAACGGCAAAAAGGATAAATTGGGATTCAAATGAAGTTACAGATATAGGTAAAACGTACTTTATACCATGGTTATATTCACTTAATATTGAAAACTTGTAATCTCAAAACGAGAATATTCAAATTCACTTATTTACATTATCTCAAATCCAAAAAATGTCCGTTGGATAAATTCCTAAAAAATCTAGCCTTAATTTTTCTATACTTTCACATTCCTGAATTATCAAAATATCTGGCTTATTAGCAAGAATTGGATTTATCTTCTTTCTAAATGCTCATTGGCAATTCCAACTTATTAATTTCATAAAAGAAATATTTAATATTTCTACTTATTCGTCTCCCTCACCTTGATATGTAGCTCACGGAGTTGGACTTCATCCACTTCTGCAGGAGCATTCATCATCGCATCTTCTGCTTTTCCAGACTTCGGGAAGGCATAGATCTCACGGATATTGTCCTCATCGCGGAGGATCATGAGGAAGCGATCGAACCCGAAGGCAAATCCTCCATGTGGAGGGACACCATACTGGAATGCAGTATACATCGCCCCGAATTTATCCTTCACTTCTGCTTCTCCCTTCCCGACGATATTGAATGCCTTCACGAGCGCTTCCGCGGAGTGATTGCGGATAGAACCCGAGAGGATCTCATACCCATTACACGCGAGGTCATACTGACAGCCATAGATCGAGAGTGGATCAGGATTTCCATCGAAGGCAGTAATTCCTCCGTGAGGCATCGAGAACGGATTGTGCTCGAAGTCGTACTTTCAGTCGTCTTTCTGTTCATACATCGGGAAATCGGTCACCCAGCAAAATGCTATATCATCTTTCGACACGAGGGTGAAACGATCTCGACATGCGAGTCGTACTTGTCCGAGGACTTTGCAGACCACCTTATACTCGCCCGCTCAGAAGAAGACGATATCTCTGACTTTCGGTGCGAGCTTCGCTTCGAGGGTCGCGAGCTCATCTCCCGTGAAGAACTTGAGTATTGGGGACTTCGGACCGTCAGCCTCATAGATGATATACGCGAGTCCTCCGGCTCCATGAGACTTCGCGACTTCGGTGAGAGAGTCGATCTCACTTCTTGATAAGGTTTTTCATTCGAGTTTCATCGCTTTCACGACTCCACCCTCTGCCACCGCACGAGAGAATAGGGAGAATCAGCTTGTTGCGAAGTTTTGCGTCAAGTCTTCGAAGTGCATATCAAAGCGGATATCTGGCTTATCAGAACCATAGGTATCGATGGCTTCCTTATGGGTGAGTCTTCGGAATGTAGAATCGTTGTTCAGTGAAACTATCTTCTTCTCGGTGATCGATTCGATGAGAGACTTCGCGAACGGCTCTGCTACTGCGAATACATCTTCCTGTTCGACGAAGCTCATCTCACAGTCGATCTGATAGAACTCACACGAGTGTCGATCCGCTCGTGGATCTTCATCACGGAAACACGGAGCAATCTGGAAATACTTATCCACACCCCCGACCATCAGGAGTTGCTTATACTGCTGAGGAGCTTGAGGGAGAGCGTAGAACTTCCCGGGGTGAAGACGAGATGGGATGAGGTAGTCACGAGCTCCCTCTGGAGAAGAAACGGTAAATATCGGCGTCTGCACTTCGAGGAACCCCTGCTCCGTGAACCAATCACGAGTGAACTTATTCATCTCGGCACGAAATGCGATCTTATCGAATATACTTTTACGACGAAGATCGAGGTAGCGATACTTGAGTCGGATTTCCTCCGATGCTCCCGTATATTCAGTAATCTCGAATGGTGGTACTTCGGACTTCGATATCACTTCTGCATGCGTGATGATGACTTCTATCTCGCCAGTAGAGAGCTTATCATTGGTCTGACCTTCTGGTCTCGCGCGCACGGTACCCGTGAGCTTCACGACATACTCCGAACGGAAGGTATCGGCTACCTGATGGGATTGAGCATTTTCCTGAGGATCATAGACGGTCTGCGTGATTCCGTATCGATCTCGAAGGTCGATGAAGATAAGTCCTCCGTGGTCGCGACGATTCGCGACCCATCCTGAGAGGGTGACAGTATGTCAGATATGTGCAGAAGTAAGTTCGCCAGCAGTATGGGTACGGTGCATATAGAGAAAATTAATGAAATATTATTGGAGGAGTGAATCGATTTTTTCTATGAATGTCTCGATCGGATAGGCTCCTTCGACCGTCTCATATCTGAGAGTCTTGTGATCAAGAAGGATGATTCAAGGAGTTCCTTCGAGATCATATCTCTTTGCTTCTTCTGTTTCACTTTCGAATTGGGCGAGCGATGCACTGTCTTTCATACACCGATTGAATGGGATGAGTGAGATCTTCTCTTTTCGAAGAAAGGATGATATTCGAGTGATCGGATAGAGTCTCTCTCTGGTGCTTCCACCGAGAACTCGGTGATAGAAACGGATATAGGCTCCATCCCCAGAGAGTTTTTTCACGCAGATGGCAGTAAGTGCCTTTTTTTCTGTATTTCTATGATTCACTCAGCGATTATTCTTGTAGACGAAATTCACGCCCGTACCATATTTGGCTTCGATATTTTTCCAGAGTGCTATATCATTATGGAGTCGGATGCAAAATGGACACTCCATATCGGAGTATACGATCACCGTGAGTCGAGCCTCCGTCGAACCCTCGATCGTAGCATCGCTCATAAGTGTCGCGACTTCTGATTGTGTGATCGTAGCAGCATGAGCACTCGCAAACCCAAAAGCGAAAGAACAGAGAATGAGCAAAAGGAAAAAGATTTTTTTCATAAGAAATGGAATTAAGAAATTAAAGATGCGTTCCATGGGTTCTCGGGCAACGAGTAGAAGCAAAGTCAATAGAGTCCTTCGGAACTTTTCTGGCTGATGGATACGGAAATTCTAGACTAATGATTCTTCGATCTGGTAGACCTTCCTCTACAGAGCATATTGCGCCGATCGGTGAAGGATCATTTCCAAAAAAAAGTTGCTCTATCCTTCATCCGGTATCTTGGACAAGATGAGGACATCCACGACAGTCAGCTTGTACTCAACACTGATCTTGATTCAAGGGGACGATTTTCGTACCAGGTGGTAGATTTCAGAATTTACGATGGAGTGCAGGATAATTCTCTGCATCACCAAGTGTATCGAGCCGAGAAAGAGAAACTGATCACATAAATAAAAAACACACGAATAAACTTCATGTGCTTCGGTTCTTTTTGGAAGAAAGGTGCCACCGAGAGCGGTACTTGATTTGGTTCTCATGACGGGAGATATCCGCGAGAGTCTACTGGGCTTTCGCCGTTCTTTCTCGAGCATCGCGGGTGTTGGCCGCTCAATCGCTTTTTCTAGAGTCACTATATGGAGATCGTCCGTTTTGTCAAAATTTCCCTACTGTTGTTTTGCATCGAGGACTGTACTTATGAGTCTCGTGACCGTATCAAGGCGGAGTATACTCCCTGGCTCTCGAACGATCGAGAACTGTGACTCGACTCACGCCAATCCATGCTCGAGTATCTCCTCTGCCCCTGGAAGAAGGTCTATCTCATCTTCTCCGAAAAGAAGCATTGCCCTATGGTCAGCACTCGCATAAAGATAGGCGCTTACAGTAGTGACATAATCCTCGATAGGATGCTTATCTTGGAGGTGAGTAATTGGTGGGATAAAACGAGGATCAGCGATGACTAAAGGCATACTGGTACTTCACTGGAGAGCAAGTAGAAGTTCTCTATAGTCGAGTACCCATCGAACTCTATACTGAATTCATACTCTCTTCATCACTGAAGCGACTAAGGCTAATGAAATATATCTATAGGGATCCCTATGTGCGACGATGACCTCAAGCGGTGACGATAGAGTTCTCATAGGGCAAATTATCGATAAAATCCTGGAACTTGTTCTAATGTACGAAGTCCTTCGAGAGCTTCCTGAGGATAAAATGGCTTCCCTCCAGTAAGAACATGAATATGAGGATTCTCCTTGACCAGAGGATTTCCTGAGATATTTGTTCTTTCATCTGAAGAATATGGCAAGATCGCTACTCGAAATTCTCAAGCTAGAGTATTTACTGCGGAGCTCACTTCTTGGAGTACTCGTGTATACGCTCACTCTATTGGGGGTCATCCTTTCACAAGTGGAAAGTTCCCATCAAGTACAAGTAGAAGCGTACGACGTTTTTTCTGGCGAAATCGAGCAAATCATTGCTGAAATTCTGGAAAATTTTCACAGACTGCATCTTCCATACCCTCCGGATAAAAAGGAAGGAGTGTTTCTATTACAAGGAGGCTATTTACTCTATTATCTTCCACAACCAGTACGTCAGGAACTCTAACTGGTGAAAAATCGTTTCATCCCATAGATCTGAATTAAGTAGTATCACCTATATATACTTATTTTACATATATAGTCAAATATTGTATTGTTGCAGAATCAAGTTTACATTTACATTTCATTAGAGTGTGGGCATAAGATAGGGGAAAGACTTCTTAAAATATTGTAGTTTTTCTTTCGGGGTTGCTCCATTCATTCAGAGTCAATAGTGCTTCTTT
>JANNCQ010000036.1:0-10415 GCA_031386685.1 Candidatus Altimarinota bacterium
AACAGGAACAGGAACATGAACAGGAACAGGAACAGGAACAGGAACAGGAACAGGAACAGGAACAGGAACAGGAACAGGAACAGGAACAGGAACAGGAACAGGAACAGGAACAGGAACAGGAACAGGAACAGGAACAGGAACTACTGATACTCCAATATTCACTGGATCGACGAGCTCAGGAGGTACTACTCCAGTATTTTCTGGTACTAATACGAGTACAGGAGGAGTATCCATGTGATCGAGTTTGTCATGAAGTACGATGAGCAATAGCGGATCTTCGAGTACGACATTTACAGGAAGTACGTCTTCCGGTACTATAGAGATATACTCTTCGGGAAGTCTCTCATGAAGTACTTCTGTATGAACATCAGGAACTATTATACCGCTAGAAAATACTGGTAGTACTCTATCATCAGGAAGCACTACCCCAGATAGTATATTCCTGTCCTATACTGAGACAGGAATCCTCATGCCAATAAGTATGGAGTATAATGATATCGATGGAAACAAGAAGATTGATACTCTCGAGATTACCTATCCCTATAGTCTCACAGGAATAGTAAATACATGAGCTATCTCACTCTATTCAAGTACTGGATGACTCTCCTCATCAAGAGTCAATACTCTTACAGGGTATATAGTATCAGCTATGCTTTCTGGAAGTATACTCATCCTAAGACTTCGTGAGGGAGATGTAGAGAAAGAGATTCTGAAAATAAATAATACTACGACGAGTGATCTACGATTGAAATCTTCAGGTGATCTTGGATTTCGCTCACTCGGATGACGTATTCCAGAGTCATTTTTCCTCACTTCTTCCTTCTCTGAATATAAAAAGGTATATAGGAAGTCTCCACTTACTGTACTTACTGGATCTGGTGAAGTATCTCTAAACTGATCTGGAATGAATGAGGGAAATAGTTGAACAACGGATACTGGAATGCTCAGCACATGAAGTGTCATCCTCGTGAGTACATGAGTCATCTTTCCTCTGATCATCCCGACTCTCCAGTCTCCGACTAATGCGACACTTTCATGAGAGATCTTTATCTGTACGACTAGTGATTGTCGGATCAATCTGACGCTCGAGCCAATATTTTCGAGTGGATATCTGATGAAAGATTTTCTCTGTTATTTTGGTACGGGCGAAGTCCTCATGCTCGATACAGACTGTAATCCGAATACTCTCTATTTCTCTGCTTCCGGGAATCTCATCATCGAACTCGTTTCGAAGAAAAATCCTGAAGAGAAATCTCGAAAGTCCTATCCTATAGATTGGAGAGTTTCATTTTCGAGTACGCAATCAACTCTATCTACAGTAATACTCTCTACACAAATTGATGCAGGGAAGCCGATTGCTCGAATCGAGATCGATGGAAAGTGGAAAGAGTATTATGAGCAAATCGGAGACTACGAGATGAATTGTTATACGCAGACCTGTAGCATAAACTTCACTGCCGAGAATTCGAGAGATCTAGAGTGATTAGCTATCAGGTGGCTCTGGATCTATGGCCCGAATGATATATCGACCTCTCGAGATCCTGGAACCAAAAAATATGGAATCTGAGATCATAAGATCACCCTCAGAGTCATCGATAGTGCAGGAAACTTTGATGAGATACAGTACTCTATCCATGTGCTCTGACCAAAACCCAAATCAGAAAAAGTGAAAGAGCTTAAGAAATCGAAGATCGAAAAGATAGCAAAGGTGATCTCTGCGGAAATCATCAAAAAGAAGAAACCAAAGAAGATAAAAATGATCCTTTTCTCTCCTCCAGATATTATCCTCCAAGGTCGTAGCGGAGAAGAGATATTACCACTATCGTATAACTGTAAATATAAGAAAAATTCTCTCTGTACTATAAATTTCACCCTCTCATGAGCACTCAGAGGATATGAGTACATCTGGACTGTAGATGGTAAGGAAGTCTACCGATGAAAAAATCCATCGTGATGGAAGCTCTCCCCTTGAATGCATGAAGGGACGATATCATCATACTATAAGTGAGGAACAACGCCGATCTACATATCGACTTTCTCTATACAAGTCACATCTGAGCCAAAGAAAGTAAAAAAATCGAAAAAAAGAAAAGAAAAAAAGCATACTCTAAAGTCAAAAATGAAAAAATATTCTCCACTTATACCTGAAGCAAATGCTGAAAATAATGAATCTTCAGAAACATCATCTCCAATTGGAAATCTAGGATTTGGCCTCTTTATATGCGGGGCACTTCTCTGATATCTCCTCCGCCGAAGGAAAAAAATATACTAATGATATACAGCAAGTCTTTGTCGAATAAGAGATTGTCCAGTATAGCGTAGTGATATATGCATCTGTGACGTCCCCGGATGTATACATTTGTAGGAGTGATCTGTCGTCAAGATGTTTTTAGGAGATTTTTCTTGATTTTTCTCGATCGATGGATACTATAAAAACATATTCTCGCTCTTCTCGTGCATCTGGTCGGTATTTTTCTCTACAAAATATACCGCTTCCACAGGCTGATCTCAGTGTTCTCGGTCGTCCGAGGATCTCAGCCACTATCTATCAGAGCAGTACTCCGATAGATCTCCTTGCAACCAGGGATAAAATAAGATCTATAACGGTCGAGAGAGACTATAAAAAAATCACCATGAAAGTGGTGTTTTTTTATAAACATAGAGGACTTATTACATAAATCAGTACTATGGCGTATTTATAGGTTCGACTGCATAACTAAATCCGACTTCATCTTTTTTTTCTTTCATGGTACTTATCTGAGATTTTACTGTAGCATATCTTTCTTTGATATGTATCCAGAGTCAGATAATCGGAGCTCTCGTCATAGTATCTCGACGTGCGAAGGATATAATATGTACTATAGGATAGAGAAGCATGAGTCAAAGGACCGATCAAAATATTCATCCTAAAAAGTAAGCACACCCAAGGAGGAGAGTAATCATGAGTCATTGTATGATGAGGGATCGGTATGGCTTATATTTTGCGATAAAGAGCGAAGGCAGGGTAAATATATTCCATATAGGTATAGCTATAAGTTCTACTGGCATAAAATAGGGAATGGAAGCCCCTGGTGTTTCAAGAATGACAGAGGATTGGCTGATATATTCCGCGTAGGTTCACTTTTTCTCCTTTCCGAATACGACTCCTATGAAGTCAAAGAAAGATCGAGTCGTCGCAATCATATGTCCTTCGATCTGAAGATAGCTCGGTATATATTCGAGGATATTCCAGGAGATGAATCTTCCATAGATGAAGAGATAGACCCCCTCTACTACAAATATCAGGATATAAATGATCGTAAGGATAAATGTGATAAATCCGTCTCGTCCACCCAGAAGAAATGAGAGGATGATAATAGATGTAAAAAATGATCCAATGATACGTCATCTTTCCATCAGTGGATGCTGATATCTGTGTGAGATGTAAATACCTATCCAAGGCAGCATACTCGCAAGGATACGAATCTTATCTTCTTCACTCTCGACACTATATACTCAAGATATATTTCCCATATTTCTAGGAAAAGCTATCGCAGATACTTCTCCCAAATTCCCTGTATATGCCCTATAGGCTCATCTGAGAAGAAAGATACTGCATCAAGCCATGATAAGGCCAAGGATGACGGTACGAAGATCGATCCCAAGGAAGGAGATCTGTATATAAGGTCTCACAAAGAGATATACTATTCCTATGATCAATGTCATCCCGATTATGATACTCGATTGCTTCGCATGACCATGGACGTAGGGATCTGCAAGGGGCGTATTTTTTTTGGCAAATAAGAAAAGCGGCCCAAGAAAAAAATAGCTTATCATGGCATTGATGCGTGACTGTTCGTTCGAGTACATAAGAACATTATAGTACAATTCGTAAAAGAGTGCAAATAAATACGCTATAATCTGACGCTCACTTTCTCGAGATTCTCCATATGAGAAGTGAGACGAGAAGATGCTAGAGAGTATATCGCCTCATTCTTCGCTTCCAGTTCTCTTCTTTGGTATTCTGAGAGTTCCGCTTTATGGGCTTCCATCCATACCGATAGAGTATAGCGAAACTCTCTTATATAGTCACTGATCCATCTTGTCTCGATCGAGATGAATCTCTCGAGTATATTTCTCGCCTCACCCGGAAGATGAGATCATATCTGGCGAAATGCTATGAGTGGTCAAGTGACGAGTGAGAGAAGCTTTGAGATACTTCCCATACTCTTTTGGATATCTTCTATTTCTACGGTATCGATTCATTCAGTGAATAAATCTTTATTTACAGATTTTTGGAAGTTCTCAAGAAAAGGGATGAGACGAGATTTGAGTGGAAAATAGGTTATTGATCGAAGATAATTACTTATTGTAAGAGTAAATCTGAATATTTTATATACGGCATAAAAAATAACCAAAGGATAGATCGATGATATTAGGAAAAATAATGGCAAATATATAGAGTCCCTATAAAATATCCAAAAGAGAAATCCTCCATACAAGGTTCATACAATAATTCAGATTATTCAACCGAAGAAGTGGAATCTAGGAATCACCCAAGTAATATCTGTAAATTGTTTGGGATCTTTTACATCTCAGTTAAATATATACCATAAGAAATACTCCTTCACTTTTTCGATGTCATAAGTCTCATTTTGCATATGTTTTTATCATCTCATATTTCTCTCAAAAGTGCAAAAAACTATAACTTTTTTCTCGTGACGCTATACGTCAATATAAGCAAGAAAATCTGCGTCCCAAGTGTCACCCATGCTGACCCAATAAAGCTATAGATGGGTATGAAGATGATGTTTCCTACTATATTGAGAAGGGCTACTATAGCATTGATATAGAGCATCTTTTTTTGTTCTCATCGAGCAATCAAGATATACGTATAGAGTGAGGATACGAAGTAAACGAGGAATATCCATGCGACGATACGCAGAGCATCGACAGAACTATATCAATTTACTAGAGTATGTATATACTCATCTGTCGAGATTAATCCTATAATCTCTGCCGCAAAGACATACAGTATGACTGCTCAGAAAAGCCCCCCTCCAAAAAGAAGCATGAGTGCATGCCTGGTCATTTTCTGAAACTTTATATGATCTCATTTTTCAATTGCTTGAGTAAGAATCGGGAGCATGGAATTGAGAAATATCGTTCCATACATCATACCGACTTCGACGAGTTTCATCGGAAGAGCATAGAGTGCGACTGCCATATCGGCTATTTCTCGGGGCTCCAATATGGAGAGGAGAATAGTATCGACCTTAAAGAATATCACATTCAGGAAAAGGGCAAGTCAGTAGGGAAGTGATATCCTTATGATATGGCGGATATAGCTCGGGTCCCAAGCGAATGCTATCCTATGATATCTGCTCGCATACCACCAAGTGAGTCACATCATCAACAGGTTTCAAGCGAGACCCGCAACCATGATAAGCATGAATCTTATATCACTCGTAACTCAGGATATCGCAGGATAGAGAACACTCGCAAAGAGACTGATCAGTCCGAAAGTGAGTAGTTTGCCACAGGTATTGGAGACGAGAGTGAACTCAGTACGGAGTGTCGCCTGGAGATAGCTCATTATCGAGCTACTGATAAGTCCAGCGAGCGTGAAGAAGCTCGCTATCGTAATCCCTATATATGCCGTCATTGTATCATATCCCGAGAGAAATGGTGCAAGAGCGAGTGAGAGTCCCAGTATGAGTACTCCAGAGATAGTACGAAGAGTGAGGACATTCCCAGATATTTTCTCTACCATTTTCGGATCATCTTGGTATTTCGTGAGTTCACGGACGGTGATGGTATAGAGACCGAGATCGGCGATGACAGCAAATATCGAGAGATAGTTATAGATCTTGGTATAGAGTCCATATCCAGGGACATCGAGGTATCAAGTGATGACTTTTATCATCGCTATAGCTATAAGGGCCGTTATGACTTTTGCTCAGATTTGGGCAAGAGTGTTGGTATATATTTTTCTCGTAGACATGAAGTCACTCTATCGAAAAACTCCTGAAAAACAATATTTCCTATCGGAAACCCATCTTTATCCTCTCAAGCCAATGGGTTGTCGGAAGTGGGAGTGCATGTTTCATGAGAAAATCATACTCCATTTTTACTATACGATAAGAGTTTCATTTCTCATCGAGAATGACTTTTTGTAAAATTGAAGGATCGACATACCACTCTGTTTCTGTAGTTCCAATAGTCTCGTCATCGCGAGGTACGAGGCGATCCAGAGTTCCAGGTACCTGGATTGCTTCCTTCGTCGCAATGACGGGAACTTCACGAAACCCCTGAAAATGATCGAGTTCGCTACTCTTCACTACTTCCGTTCACTCAGGGATATCCACCTTGATTGGTTCATCTCGCCAGAGGTATCATTCTTTTTCGACTTCTTCCTGCGTAAAGGTCTCATCTATAATATAGGCGAGAGTATCATTGAAATAAAATGGATTCATCGTAGCAGGAAAAAATTCTCCGATTGACCCATCCTTTTCCATCGAGGCGAATATTTTTTCTGATACTAGTTCCCATTCTTCTTTGCTGTATTGTTTATTGAGGATACAGTATGATTTATTTTTGAGTCATATGCATCCGAGACAATGATGACAGTTCTCCATATACTGTGAGTAGTAGATGAAGGTCGATGAGGTAATCTGCATCGAACAATAGAGATGCGCTGCTCACGTCGGAAGTCCTCATGCTCCCATAACCCCATAAAAATGCTCGCTATTCATCCCGACATCAAATCCATCATAAAAGAATCTCGATCAGGTATCTCCATTGGCGATGACCACATTTCTTGAGTCATGAATATTGACGACCCAAGATCCATTTTTTATATTACTTGATTTCACTATGTAATCTCATTTCACGTTCGTGGAAGCGAGATTTCTTCATTTTTTCGCAGAAATATGTCGATAGTTTGCATCAAAATTTTGTTTATCTCGTAGTATTTCTTGTTTTTTGTTCTCGTATTCTACCTTTGTATATTGCTTATTTCCGATCATATATTTTTGATTCTCGAGTCAATCACACCCGATACATTCACTACATCAAATGAGATTGGTCGAGAACCAAATATTTGCGGAATTGGTAATATATCGACTATAAAAATACATTATGAGATTCATTGATTCATCCTGACATATAAATGTTCGAGCAATTGATACAGGCAAGAAATGAGTTATAAATATTATGAATATTGTTATAGCAGAGGGCACTATAGGCAACATTTTCTTATTGAAATCCTATTACAAAACTGAGGTAGGTATTTTTTGCTCCGAAAACTGCATCAGCAAATTCGGAATTCTCATTGTTATCAAAATGGAAAATATGTTCAAAAGGAAATGTATCTACGAGGCTTTGGAAATTGATAAAAAAACTTTTTCATTCATCATATTCTCGATGGTATGAAGAGGCATTTTTATACTCTTTATCATCGAGGTTTTTTATCCGATCACTTTCTGGATACCGACATATTTTTCCATTCCTTCTATAGAGATTGAGTATTTCCCAACTTCAGAGTTCCTTGATAAACTCCCGAAACGGAGTCTTCTTACGTTTTTCTTGGATGAGTTTTTCATAGTAGGTGATTCGAGACATGATCTAGAGATTTTTATAGATATTCCCTCGATAATCGAGATTGATAATTATATTTTTTTCTCCCTCTTTTTGCGAGAAGATGATACGAAACTTCCCTTTTCTCACGCGGTAGAGATACTCTTCTCAAGAGAGTTTCGATATATCCAGAGAGTCTAGTGCATCTGACTGGATTTGAAGAAGTATTTCCATAAGAGTAAGCCTTTCTTTTCCTGAAAGTTTTGCGAGAAATTTGGCTATCTTATCCATGATTCAAGGCTTTGATACGAGAAATAATATCGTCAGGATTGATCCCAGCAGGGGCAAATATCCCAAACCCTTCACTATTTTCATAGTAGATCGGTTCATCCCTTTCTGCTTTTATAGGTCGGAGAAAAAGTCATCCATCGCGTTCTTCTGCCATGAAAGTCTTGGTGCCTACTTTATCTCGCCACTTCTTCGGGAGAGTTATCTGACCAGTATTAAACGATGTAAGAGCGTATGTCATATTTAGAGGAATTAGTGAATTTAGTGTATTTATATTTTCTTAGAAATCAAATGAGAACTCTCTCCGATCCCACCCTTATCTCATCTTGATGCGCTCGACCGGATGGATCCGTGGAATGGGGATACTATATCTCCTGAGTATCTCGAGTTCGAGTGGTTGGATCTGAAATAATTTTCCCGTCTTGATACATCGTATCGCCCAGTGAAGAACGTCATCAGGTATATCTCATATATTATCTGGGATTCGCTCTCATGGGATGATTTTCGTAATCCCTTCTGGAGGAGTATCTTCTCGATCTGACCAACGGAATCATATTTTCAAAGCCTCTTCACGAGAGAGAGGCATCTTATCCATAGCGTGAGATTCATTGTACGCGTAGAGTGAGTATTTTGGATCCAGAAACACTCACCATGTTCACTCTGCGATCATTTGTTTGATGATTTTCTTTACAGCTTCTTCCCAGGCTTCCTTGGTGTATTGTTTATTGAATATGCAGTATGATTTCTGCCTCAGTGAGCAACATCAAAATATAAAAGAGCAACCCCTGACACCGCGTGGAATAAAAGTTGTAACGTGCTCACTCCCAGCATGCGGAACTAAAGTATATACCACTCGAGTTCAGTCATATATCGATGCAATCATAACTATGATCAACATTCTCTCACCACATGCTGATATGAGCACTATCTTTCACATGAGTGGCATCCCGAATATAGAGGACATCCTCGCAATCACCGATATTAGAGCATTCATAGGCATTTTTACTGTCGTAGCAAAAATCTCCAGTTGAGTCTGCAGATCCCGTGGTAATGGAATTCTGAACTCATACTGTCTCTATGAGATTTTTTACTTTTTTCTCGAATGTTTTTCGGAAATCTGTGTCTTTGTGGATTTTTGCAACGGTTGATTCATACTCTTCTACGCTACAGGGAGTGTTGAGAATCTGGTATTTTTGGTTGCTCTGTCAGACGCAGCCAAGAAGGTACTGACTTCATTCACAAGAAAATATATAACGTGAATCTCGACATTCTGAAGCATCCCATGCATAATGAACATTATAGCACTTCCATATGTGTCCAGAGTGACTACAATTTTCAGAGGATTGGACATAATTCGAGTCGAGAATACCAGATGAATGAAAGATAAACCAACCATAGAGACAACTTTCATTATAGGCGCTACTGGACGTGAGATAACAGTCTTTCGAAGGACCATTTCCATTGATATACTCGCTATTTATGAGTTCTTTGTATTGGTTATCGAGAGCTGGAAATGGCGCACTCTTTTGGACGAGAGCGATGTGGTCAAAAACTGTCTTTTTTTGATCGTATTCCAGGGCATATTCGTGTGGATCCCAGTGATCACCCCACCAAAGTTCTTGACTATATACAGTATATGGCGTATCTGGTGGGAAACTACTAATTCTCGTTTCTCAGGTGGTTATATCTATGACCTTAAAGAGAGAAAAATAGTTTTTAAATGGTAGTTTTTTCCTCAGCTTTTCCTCGGGACACAGCGTCGGCAGAGGAAGGAGGAATTTCTCTCCTCATATAACGGGAGAAAGTTTTTCAAGAAGTGCGATTTCCTGATCTGTGATCGTAAACTCCTTTCATGAGATACGGCAGGTGCGAGTGATGGGCATGATTAGTAGTTGAGATATATTTTCGTGCGTTCGCGGTAGCGCTCATCTGGATGTTTCTTCGGAATCGGAAGATTGTGTTTGCGATAGAATTCGAGTTCAGGTTTTACGATGCGAAATGGTTTTTTCGTCACTTCACACTCGACTGCCCAATTCAGGATATCATCTGGTATTTCTTTTATCGTTTCTGGCAAGAGTTTTGCAGAGATCGTTTTTTCGATTTTTGGGAAGGGTGCTTCGTACCCAGACCAGTTATATCGTTGGCTTTTTGCTTCTGATTCAGTCAATGGTTGAAGTATCTGGCAGACCGTATCATCATATCCGAGGGGGGAGAGTCGAGGTGGAAAAAACTCTCCCCATTCTCCATCTACGATCATTTTTTCGATAATCTTAGGAACGAGCTCTTCCCATTCTTCTTTCGAATACTGTTTGTTTAGGATACAATAGGATTCACCATGATGAAGCCCCACACAACCGAAACAGTGATGCGCTCCATTTCGACAATATGCAGAGTAATAGAGAAAATGAACTTCATTAAAATTCGCAGCGGAGAAGTAAAGGCTACCCCAGCCTAAAGGCATGGGGCTTGCCCGTTCTCGTATACACGAAGTATCTATTCTCCTTCTAGGAATTATTGTCACTGATCATCAATATATTTCTTTATCATCTCCTCCTGGTGCACTCCTACGG